>NZ_JADRGN010000007.1:0-72196 GCF_018206105.1 Porphyromonas levii | reverse complement strand
TGTACAGATAAATATTTTTATTCCTAGAGAAAAATAAATTTATTCCTAGGAATAAATTTTCTCGCTCTCGCTCGTCAAAATCACTGAGAGGTATACTAGCTTTGAGTGGGGTAGGGAGTAGAGGTTTGCTGTCGGTCTATGAGCGAGTAGTCGGTTTTGTCCAAAGAGGTGATATGTCGGGGATTATGGGTAAATTTGACCTCCAAAGGAGAAATGTATTTTTAATCACATGTTTACAGGGAATATGCATAAGAAAGAGAAGGGACAGGCAGAAGTGTCTCGTGAGGTGTATGACTTTGGCTCTATATCATGGAAAGGAGCTGATCTAACTGGTCTGAAAGAGCATCTTCTGACCAATATCGATCTCATCGAAGAGTATCCAGAGCGAGAAGCTGAGAGTATTGGTCGCTTGCTTTCTCGTCGTCTCGAGGTCAAGGAGGATCAAGTCATCGTTACCGACGGAGCCACAGGCGCATTGCACTTGATTGCGAGTGTCTCTAGGGGTGCTACTTCACTGATATTGCCTCCTACCAATCAGGAGTTTCGCCATGCGCTCAGTAGGGCAGGGCATACCATAAAGGAGGAGCGTGGGGTAAAGGATTTAAGTAAGCTTGATCTTGAGGGTATAGATTACCTATGGATTTGTAATCCCAATACCCCCGATGGTAGGCTGTTCAGTCGTAGATCTATCCTCACATTGCTCCGTGAGCATCCAGAGGTTACTGTGGTGGTAGACCTTTCGATGGCTAATTATGTGGTGGAGGATAATATTAAGGCTTCGGATATCAAAAAGTACCCTAACCTTATCGTTGTAGGTTCGTTTTCACGTGCCTTCAATGTCCCTGGTCTCCGCGTGGGCTATGCAGTAGCGGTGGCAGAGCGTATTAGTGCTTTCCATGAAAATTATACGCCTAGATGTGTAAGTACCTTGGCCCTGGAAGCAACTCGCTTTATACTACTTCATCCTGCACAGTTTACTATCCCAGTGCGCAAGTGGTTGAGAGACTCCATGGAGTTGGGCGAAAAGCTAGAGCAGAAGTGCGATGTTGAGGTTGTGTATGGAGCTACCCCATTTTTTATTGTGCGCATGAATAGAGGGAATGCTGAGGAGCTTGCCACCTTCCTGTGGGATGAGTATAGCATCAAGGTAGGCGTTAAGAGTAGCGACCTAGACCTCGAGCCCAATGAAGTACGTATATGCGGCTTTGTTTCGGCTCGTCCCAATGAGCTCCTAGTAGAGGCTATGACTGAGTATTTTTCACGTTTTGCAGATGCTGAGATAGAAGAGAAAGAGGCATGAAGATAAGAGTCTTTGTGATAGGAGCAGTGCTAATGGCGCTGCTCTTGTCGTGTAATAAATCGAGCGTCCAAGAGCTAAGCGAGCATCCTTCGCTAATTCCACTCCCCAACCAGTTGGAGTGGAAAAGTTTACGAGCTTTTACATTGGATAGTAAGAGTATGGTGTCCATTCCTGAGGAGGTGCCTAATAGAGAGTTACTTGTAGAGCAACTCAATGAGACTTTATCCGCCCATGGTTGGTCTCCCATAGCACTTACAACCAATGATGCTAAGGCAGCAATAAGAGTGGTTATGGATAAGGAGTTGCCTGAGGATACCTATACCTTAGATACAGATGCTTCTCAAAAGGTGCGCATTATAGCGGGTAGCACTGCAGCAGTGGGGTATGCGATACAAACTCTTAGGCAACTGGTAACGGATAAGGGTATTGCAGAGGTAAAGATTGCCGATGCTCCTCGGCTAGAGTACAGGGGAGTGATGCTGGATGTGAGTCGTCACTATATGAGTGTAGACTTTATCAAGCAGCTCCTCGATGAAATGCAGTACTACAAATTCAATCGTTTCCACTGGCACCTTGTAGACGCAGCTGGGTGGCGGCTTCAGATAAAGCAATATCCTGAGCTTACCGATAAGGCAGCCTACCGAACCGATACAGATTGGCAGAAGTGGTGGATAGAGAAAGATCGAAAGTATTTGGATAAGGATGCTCCTGGCGCTTATGGTGGCTACTATACCCAAGATGAGGCTAGGGAGATCGTAGCTTACGCAGCGGAGCGCGGTATCACGGTAATTCCTGAAATAGAGATGCCTGGTCACAGCGAGGAGGTACTCCATGTCTTCCCTCAGTTGAGCTGCAGTGGTAAGGCGCTTGAATATGAGAGTGATTTCTGCATAGGCAATGAGGAAAGTTTTACTTTCTTGGAGCACGTACTTGATGAGGTGATGGAGATTTTCCCCTCTGAATACATACATATAGGAGGAGATGAAGCAAGCAAAACTGCTTGGATGAGTTGCCCCAAGTGTACTGCATTGATGAAGCGTGAGGGGATGAAGGAGGTGGACGAACTTCAGAGCTATATGATTCATCGGATAGAGTCCTACCTCAATAGTAAAGGACGGCAGATTATTGGATGGGATGAAATCCTTGAGGGAGGACTAGCTCCCAAAGCTACTGTTATGAGCTGGAGGGGAGAAAAGGGCGGACTATCGGCTGCTCGCGCTGGGCATAAGGTAATCATGACACCGAATACTTACCTTTATCTTGATTATTATCAAGAAGATCCTACTGCATCGGAAAGAAAGCAGATAGGCGGCTTCGTGCCATTGGAGAAGACCTATAGCTATAATCCCATTTCTAGTGAACTGACCCCTGAAGAGCAGAAGTATATATATGGTGTACAGGGAAACCTTTGGACAGAGTATATTATGAATGAAGAGCATGCTCAATACATGCTTTTCCCAAGAGTACTTGCTTTAGCAGAAGTGGCGTGGACAAAACCAGAGTTGAAGGATTGGGAGAGCTTTCGTAAGAGAGTCAATGTGCATGTTCCTCAGCTACATGCAAGAGGTGTTAATAGTTATCCACTCTCTTCTCTTCTTAATATCAAGCATGAGATTAATTATGACCGTCAAGAATTTTCTGTAACCATGACCACTGAGCTCTATCCACATGAGATCCATTATCGTTTGGATGGAACTGTACCTACTATGGCAGATCCCATTTACACAGAGGGTGATACACTTACCATGCGTGATAGTATGACGCTTGTGGCAGGGATATTTAGAGATGGTCAGTTGCTCGGGGAGCCTACTCGGTTACGCCTGGATTACCACAAGGGGATAGGAAAAAAGGTGGAGTGGCAGCACGAACTCGGTGGAGGTTATCCTGCAGGAGGAGAGGAAACTGCTTTGCTAGACGGGCTGCGAGGGAGTATTACCTACCTTGATGGTCGTTGGCTCGGCAATGCCGCCACCCAAAGTACTATTGGTGTCATTGACCTTGGAGCATCTACTGAGCTGACTCAAGTGAGCACAAAGTGTATGCACGATATTGAACCTTGGATACACATGCCTGAGTGGGTAGAGCTATCTGTGTCTGCCGATGGCAAGGATTACCAAGTGGTAGATAGGGTATTATCACAGACCGACCCTAAGGATACACGTCTTAGGTTCGAGACATTTACCTTCTATCCCAATACAATGGCGAGGTATCTTAAGATAGAATACCACTTGCCTATCTCTCAAAAGTTCCTATTTGCGGATGAAATAGTGATGTGGTAGGAGACCATATCGCAAGATACGACATGTTATTTATGTAAGTGACTGGATGTGTAATTACTTCTGACAGAGTTTGAAGACAATGTTACATGGAGTGGCAGGCTTTTGGCCTGTCACTCCTTTCTTTTTGTCAGTTGGATAATGTTTTGCAGAACTAGGAGTAAAAATAGTAATAGATATGAATTGGGATAGATACACAATCAAGGCGCAGGAGATTCTGCAAAGTGCGATACAGAATGCACAGTCACTAGGGCAGCAGTCGATAGAGCCTCTGCACCTTCTAGTTGCTATCCTCACGGGTGGAGGGCATCTTGTGGAGGCGGTGTTGCCTCAGGCTAACAAGGTGCTTCAGGAAGCCGAGCAAGAGCTTGGTCATTTGCCCAAGGTGCAGGGTGGCGAACCTTATCTGAGTAATAACGCTGCAAAGCTCCTTCAGAGTGCTGAGAAACTATCGGAGCAGATGGGCGATAAGTATGTAGCTTTGGAACATTTGCTCCTCGCTATAGCAGAGCAAAAAGACATTGCTGGTAGACTTCTACAGAGCAGTGGTACTACGACACAACAATTAAGACAAAACATTATGAATATAAGAAACGGAGCAAAGGCGGATAACCCCAGTGCAGACAATACCTACGATGCTCTGGGTCAGTATGCCATTAACCTTTGCGAAAAAGCAAAGAATGGAAAGCTCGATCCTGTTATCGGGCGTGACGATGAGATTCGACGCGTACTACAGATATTGAGTAGGCGTACCAAAAATAACCCGATACTGATTGGTGAGCCAGGTGTCGGTAAGACCGCTATTGCTGAAGGCTTAGCAAGGCGTATCGTACGAGGTGATGTGCCTGAGAACCTCAAGACAAAACAGATTTTCTCTCTCGATATGGGTGCCCTCGTGGCTGGTGCCAAGTATAAGGGAGAGTTTGAAGAGCGGCTTAAGAGTGTGGTTAACGAGGTGAAGAAGTCTGAGGGAGAGGTGATCCTCTTTATCGATGAGATTCACGTACTCGTGGGTGCGGGTGGAGGCGAAGGTGCTATGGATGCAGCCAATATCCTCAAGCCTGCCCTTTCAAGAGGCGAAATACGTACCATCGGTGCTACTACATTGGATGAGTACCGTAAGTATTTTGAGAAAGACAAGGCGCTCGAACGTAGGTTCCAAGTGGTGATGGTCGATGAGCCAGATGAGCTTTCAAGTATTAGTATTCTGCGAGGACTCAAGGAGCGGTATGAAAACCACCATAAGGTGCGTATCCTCGACGATGCCATCATCGCTGCAGTGCGCCTATCTAGTAGGTATATTACCGATAGATTTTTGCCTGATAAGGCCATCGACCTTATGGATGAGGCTGCGGCAAGACTGAGGATGCAGGTAGATTCGCTCCCTGAGGAATTGGATGAGGTGCTCCGAAAGATGAAGCAGCTAGAGATAGAGCGCGAAGCCATCAAGATGGAAGGCGATACTGCCAAGGTCGCGCTCCTCGAAAAGGAGATTGCGGAGCTAAAGACGGAGCAATCCGAACTCACGAGTAAGTGGGATAGCGAAAAGGCTCAGATGGAGCTGATTCAGCAGAATAAGGCTGAGATTGAGCGCCTAAAGCTAGAGGCAGAACAGGCAGAGCGTGAGGGTAACTATGAGCGGGTGGCTATCATCCGATATGGCAAGCTGGAGGAACTCCAGAAAGGCATTGAGGAGGCTGAGCATAAACTACACGAAGTTCAGGGAGACGACGCTCTTATTAAGGAGGTCGTAGATGCTGAGGATATCGCAGAGGTGGTGTCTAAGTGGACCAATATCCCTGTATCACGTATGATGACTTCGGAACGAGAGAAGCTACTTCACTTGGAAGATGAGATGCATAAGCGGGTTGTAGGTCAGGATGAAGCAATAGAGGCTATTGCCAACGCTGTGCGACGGAGTAGGGCTGGGCTCCAAGATGCTCAGAAGCCTATAGGGTCGTTCTTGTTCCTTGGTACTACAGGGGTAGGAAAGACGGAGGTCGCTAGGGCGCTTGCCGAGCTTCTCTTTGATGATGAAAATATGATGACCCGTATCGATATGAGCGAGTATCAGGAGAAACACTCCGCTTCCCGCCTTGTGGGAGCGCCTCCAGGATATGTGGGCTATGAAGAAGGAGGACAGCTTACTGAAGCTATTCGCAGGAAGCCTTACTCTGTAGTGCTCTTTGATGAGATAGAGAAGGCACACCCCGATGTCTTTAATGTGCTTCTTCAGGTACTTGACGATGGACGTCTTACTGATAATAAGGGTAGAACAGTCAATTTCAAGAATACCATTATCATAATGACCTCTAATATGGGTTCGGATGTGATACAGCGTAATTTTGAGGAGGGCGCTCCTGATATGGTGGAGAAGACAGAACGACAGGTGTTGGCACTCCTCAGAGAGCGAATCAGACCCGAGTTCCTCAATCGTATTGATGAGACAATAGTCTTTCGTCCGCTTACCAAGGAGCAGATCGCTCAGGTAGTGCGTATCCAATTGGATAGAGTGGTAAAGACTTTGGCTGATAATAACCTCCAACTCACATATACGGATAGGGCTGTGGAGTATATCGCTACACTCGGATTCGACCCTCAGTATGGTGCCCGTCCTGTAAAACGTGTGATCCAAAGAGAGGTGCTCAACCCACTCTCTGTTGCTGTGCTCGAGGGGCAGGTCTCCAGCGACCAGCCTATTGAACTCGATTTTGAGAACGAAAAAGTGAAGTTTTTGTCTCGATAAGTTTGGTAGTTTAGATTTTTGTGGTATCTTTGCGCTCGTAAGAGAGGTAGAGATACCACACTTTATGACTGACTCATGGTGTAATGGTAGCACAACAGATTCTGGTCCTGTTTGTCAAGGTTCGAATCCTTGTGAGTCAACTATTAGAAGCTGCGAAGAGTGCCAAGCGCTCCTTGTAGCTTTTTCTTTTGCTCCTCTTTATAAGAGAAGAAGCTTCAATTATTTGGTGTGAGGAGAGTGGAAGAGCTGGAAGTGTCTGATTTCGCTCTCGTTTAGAGGAAGTCCCAATCAATATACACTGTGGCAAAGTCCCTGAATTGTGGTATCTTTGGGGTGTATTATGAGTAGTGTTTTTCGTAAAATCATTCGCCCTATCGGGTGGCTATGGCAATGGCTCAGGAAGGTAAACCCTTTCCTGCTCCTTACTATTGTCTTTGTTATCGTCGTGGTGATTCCTAGTGAGTATAGTATTTGGAATCAACTTAAGTATAGTAGAGAGATAGCTCGACAAGAGCGAGAGATAAGGCAGCTGGAAGAGCGTATTGAGCGTGCGACAGCTGCGAAGCAGGCTCTAGTAGTTGAACGAGATAGATTGGAGAAGTTTGCTCGTGAACGCTACTTGATGAAAGAGGAGGATGAGGATATTTATTTGATTGATGAGTAATAACAAATACAATAGCAAGCCAGAAGGTAGGGTGCACTCTACCGTATTTCAGCAGGTGCTACTGACGATAGGCCCTATTTTGGTGGTAATTGGGGCTATAATATATAGTTTCCCACTGCTTACTGCATATGCTGGTTGGGTGATAGCATTAGGTGGTGTGCTTGGGGCTTTGGGGGCATTACTCCTGTCTATTAGAGGACGAGAGGGAAGTGCACGAGTAAGGCGTTTGGATCGCATGATCTTTTTGGGGCTATTGATGTTTATTGTATCGGGAGGGTTTATGATACAGGGGTCGAGTTCGTGGCTAGTTATCTTGGCTGTTGGTACAGTATTTTATATTTATTCGGTATTTGCCAAGGATAGGGCGTTGAAAAAAGAGGATCAGAAAAGATGGAAATAGAGGATAGACGGTTGGTGGTCATTCCGACTTACAATGAGATTGAAAATATTCGCGCCATACTCGAGGCTGTGATGAGCCTAGAGCTGGCGTTTGATGTCTTGGTCGTAGATGATAATTCGCCCGACGGAACAGCTGCAGAGGTGTTTAAGCTTATGGAGGAGTATCCTCAGCGGATTCATATCCTCCAACGACAGGGCAAGCAGGGACTCGGGACAGCCTATATTGCTGGTTTTAAATGGGCACTGGTGCAGGGGTATGACTATATCCTAGAGATGGATGCCGACTTCAGCCATAATCCTGAGGATTTGATTAGACTCTATAGGGCTTGTGCTGAGGAGGGTGCGGATCTCTCAATTGGCTCGCGATACGTTAACGGTGTAAATGTGGTGAACTGGCCACTAGGTCGTGTATTGATGTCTTACTTCGCCTCTAAGTATGTCCGTGTAGTAACAGGGATGGGTATCAATGATGCAACGGCAGGTTTTGTATGCTACAAAGCAGAGGTATTGAGAACCATTGACCTTGATGATGTACGTTTCAAGGGCTATGGCTTCCAGATAGAGATGAAGTACACTGCACTATTATGCGGCTTTGTCCTTAAAGAAGTGCCGATTATCTTTGTGAATCGTGTGCTGGGTACGAGCAAGATGAATACGAGTATCTTTGGAGAAGCGTTCTTTGGAGTAATGAAACTTCGTTGGTGGAGTTGGGTGCGAAAGTTTCCACAGAAGGGGACAATAGAAAGGAAGTAGCTATGGATACTTTAATCAAAGGAGCAACAATAGTCAACGAGGGTGCACGCCTGGAGGGAGCCTCGCTATTGATAAGGGGCGAGAGGATTGCGAAAATATATCGGAAGAGTGAGGCACTTCCAGATGCCGATAGGGTGATAGATGCGGAGGGTTTACTATGTTTGCCAGGGGTGATTGATGATCAGGTGCATTTTCGTGAGCCTGGTCTCACGTATAAAGGTGATATATCCACGGAGAGCAGAGCGGCTGTATTGGGTGGCGTGACCAGTTATATGGAGATGCCCAACTGTAATCCGCAAACCACCACGCTTGAGGCTTGGAAGGATAAGATGGAGCGAGGGCGCGACCATTCGTATGCTAATTATGCATTCTACTTTGGCGCTACCAATGACAATAGCGAACTTCTAAATCAGTTGGATTTAAAGTATACGCCTGGTGTCAAGGTCTTTATGGGGGCTTCAACTGGTAATATGCTGGTGGATAGAGAGGAAACACTTAAGAATATCTTTGAACAGTCTCCATTGCTTATTGCCACCCACTGTGAGAGCGAGGAGGTGATACAGCGCAATAAGACAAAAGTCATAGAGAACCATGGAGAGGATGCTGGTGTAGAATGGCACCCCATAATAAGAAGTGCTGAAGCGTGCTATGCAAGTAGCCAGAAGGCTGCTCAACTCGCAACTGAGAGTGGAGCCAAATTACATATCCTCCACTTAAGCACAGCTGATGAAATCTCATTGTTAGATGCTTCGGAGCTTATCACAGGGGAGGTATGTGTGCACCACTTATGGTTTACTGATGAAGACTATGCACGTCTTGGAACCCGTATCAAATGGAACCCCGCTGTAAAGGGGGTGGAGCATAGGGAGGCTCTTAGAGCTGCCGTCAGGGATGGGCGCCTCAATATCGTGGCTACAGATCATGCCCCACACTTACTGAGTGAGAAAGAGGGTGGAGCGTTAAAAGCAGCCTCGGGTGGACCATTGGTGCAACACTCTCTATTGATGATGCTTGAGCTGGTAAGGGAGGGGGTATTCACACTAGAGCGAGTGGTAGCGTGTATGTGCCACAATCCTGCTACATTATTTGAGGTAGAAGAACGTGGCTTTATACGAGAAGGTTACTATGCTGATATTGTTTTAGTAAACCCTAGTAGCACTTGGGCTATTAGTAAAGAGAATATTGCTAGTAAATGTGGCTGGAGTCCACTAGAGGGCGTGACCTTCAGGGATAAGGTGGAGTATACTTTCGTGAATGGCTATGAGGTGGTAAAAGCTGGAGAAGTAGTAGAGGATACAATGGGTATATCAGCTCGTCCACTAACTTTCGATCACAAGAACTGGAGATGATGAGAGGTGCCTTTTGGTTTAGAGTATTGGTGCTGATAGCGTTGTCTGTGTTTGGCATTGATGCTTTGGCCCAGATTGATATGGAACGTCAGCTCAGAGAGCGTGCTGAGCATCATGATACGTATGATGATTCGGATAGAGATAGGCATGGTAAGTTTAACACTTTCTATTTGAGTCCTCGCACGGGTGATATCAATAATGCATGGGCTGATACTTTGATGCTCAATTACTATCATAGGGCATTTGTGGAGGGACTAAATGTGGCAGAGGCTTATACTGGCACTCAGGCATCGCCCTATCAGTCGAAGATATATTTCGATCGACCGCTCAATCGATGGGGTGCATTTTATTTTACCAATCCTTACAATCATTTGATACGTCGTGGCAAGCGGATGCAGTGGTATGACACCAAGGTGCCTTATACTTTCCTGAAGTATCTTACGGTTGGGGCTGGAGAGAATAAGGAGCAAAACTTTACGTTTGACTTTAGTACCAACCTAGGCAAGCGGTGGAGTCTTGGAGGAGATGTGGATATTGATTACGCCAATGGCTATTACGCATCTACTAATAGTAATAACATTACTTATCGGGTGTTTTCCTACTATCGAGGTAATCGTTACCAAGCGTATGCCTCTATCGGCAATACCAATACGGTTAACCAAGAGAGTGGGGGTGTGACGGATATGAAGTATATCACCAATCCGGATGAGTTCAATGAAGGACGTAGAACACTCCAGCCTAAGGATATCCCCACTAAGTATAAGTCGACCTGGAATAGGGTAATCTATGGAGTTGGTAGGCTGTACCACAAGTATAGTCTTGGTTTCTACCGAGAACTGGATAGTGAGGGCAATATTATTCAACCCAAGCCAAAGCCTGAGTCTCAACCTCAACCAGAGCTAGAGGCTCCAAAGGACTCCATAGCACCGATATTGCCAGAGCTAGAGGCTCCTTCTGATACAATCCCAGCAATGGAACCTACTAGCGTGCCAAGTATTCGGAAGCGTACAGGTAAGTCTTCAGCGCAGGCAGATGCTCCGAAGGAAGGTGAGGAGGAAGAGGAGCAGCAGGATAATAGGATATTCATCCCAGTTACAAGTTTCTTCCACGACTTCCAGCTAGAGCAAGGGTCTAGAAGATGGCTCTCACTTGATCCTGCTTTTGAGAAGGAGTATCCGAAGCCTATTATCCCGAAGCCTACAGGAGGGCGCTACTTCCCCAATGACTATTTCCATGTACTGAAGATTAGCAATACTCTGGGAGTAGAACTAATGGAAGGTTTCCATAAATGGGCGAAGATGGGTATTGCTGCCTTTGTATCGTATGATATTGTGCGCTATACTCAACCATTGATGGATGAGGAGGACGCACTGAGACTCAAAGTAGATAAGATTGAGACGCTAAAAGCAACCGAGAACACAGTGTACGTGGGAGGACGTATAGGGAGTAAATCATTTAAGTACTTCGACTATTATGTTTGGGGACAATTGGGTGTTGCAGGAGCTCAAGCAGGTGAGATTGAGGTGAAGGGTGAGCTTAATACCCGTATCCCATTAATGAAAAAGGAGGTAGGACTATCGGCTACGGTCGATTTGCTCAATACTCGACCATCCTACTTCCTTCGGCATTATAAAGCGAGCCTGCACGAGTGGAATCAAGATCTTGCTATGATTCAAATGCTAAGGATTGGAGGAGTATTGGATATCCCTTTTACGAAGACGCGAGTGCATGTGGGCGTGGAGACCCTTCAAAATCCAATGTTCGCAAACAAGAAGGGTGAGCCTATTCAGGAGCGTACTAATACTAGGGTACTGGCGGTGGGTTTGGATCAGAAGCTTAGCTGGAGATTTATCAACTGGGAGAATAGCATCGTATGGCAGAAGAGCAGCAATCAGTCCATCACACCATTGCCAGAGCTATCGGTGTACTCCAACTTGTACGTGCGCTTCTTGATTGCTAAGGTGATGACCCTACAGTTGGGCGCTGATGCTAAGTGGCACACTGCCTATCATGCACCTTACTACGAACCGAGTACGCAGCTATTCCGCCCTCAGTCTGATGTGATGATAGGCGGTGGCATACCACTTGTGAATGCTTATGCAAATCTACACCTGAAGAGAACTAAGTTCTTCTTTAAGTACTATAATATCGGGGCTCTTATCGCCAAGCCTAATAACTTTTCGATGCCTATGTACCCGACATATCCGCCTGTGCTTAGAATGGGTGTAGCGATAGACTTACGCAATTGATAGGGCAGAATATGGGACTTCAAGAGAGAACAAAGAGAAGGCTAATTGCCAATGCTTTTGCTATCCTAGCAGTAGCGCTAATGATGTGGCTCTTTACAAGCAAGAGAGGAGGTGAGAAGACAGCTTCTACAGAGAGTATATCTGTACTAAAAGTGGCAGTAGACTTAGCACCTAATGGACTACAGGTAGATAGTCTTGGGGAACTTTCGGGAAGACCGAAGGAGCTACTAGACTTGCTCCTCCCAAATCAAGTGAAGGAACTGGTTCCATTTACCACAAGAGCGGAGGCTCTAGTAGCCCTAATGGCTGGTGAGGTACAGCTCTATGCGACATCTATGCCGTATTCCTCTGTAGAGGATATGGATGGGATCACAGCCACTGAGTGGCTCTATACTTCTCGGTTTTCGCTCCTTTTTCATGAGGGCGATGCGAATTGGGCAAGTCGTTTTTCAAGCGATAGCACATCAACAGTGGTGGTCTCTGAGGGGGATCAGGCAGCTGTGACTATCTTAGAAAACCTATCGGAGCTTACCTATCCATCCCTAAGGATAGAGGTGCGGGAGGCTTCTCCATTGGAGTTAGGTGCAGAGCTATCCAAGAGGCGTATCACTTATCTAATGTGTGATAGTGCAATTGCAGAATCGATCGTAGCTGTAGATAGTACACTTCAGGTGTCGCATGACGTAGGTTTTGATTTGCATCAAGTTTGGTTAGTCCGTGACTCGGATGATCGTCTTCGGAATATGCTCGATACCGCAATTGTAGCCCATCGGGGGAGCCGTGAGTGGATGAGAATAATAAATAGCAATAAGTGAGATAGAATTGGACATTAAAGATATTCAAGAGTTTGAGGACTTCTATCATTTCGGTCTGGACGACCGAGTGCTAGACGGACTAGATGCGATGGGTTTTAGACAGCCATCGCCCGTACAAGCGGCCGCTATTCCCAGTATTTTGGAGGGAAAGGACGTGATTGCTTGCGCTCAAACGGGCACAGGAAAAACGGCAGCATTTGTGCTGCCTGTACTTAGTGAGCTAGCCTCTGGAGAATACCCCGAGGAGTATGTCAATGCCGTAATTATGGCACCGACAAGAGAGCTAGCACAGCAGATTGATAGGCAAATAGATGCGTTTTCTTACTTCGTGGGTGCAAGTGCGGTACCTATTTATGGTGGTACGGGAGGGATAGAGTGGGAACAACAAAAGCGAGCATTAAAGATGGGAGCAGATATGATTATTGCTACCCCTGGGAGACTCCTTTCGCACATAAACCTGAATACCGTAGACCTGTCTAGGGTCAGTTTCTTTGTATTGGACGAAGCTGATCGAATGCTCGACATGGGCTTCTTCGAGGATATTGTAGAGGTGTACAAGCTCTTACCAAGAGATGTACAGACGATAATGTTTTCTGCCACTATGCCAGATAAGATACGTAAACTGGCTAAGCAGATTACTAAAGATGCTGTAGAGGTCAATATTGCTATCTCTAGACCTCCTGAGTCTATCGACCAGAGCGTTTACTTCTGTGGGGAAGAAGAGAAACTCGCCCTCCTAATGGACATATTCAAGGAGAAGAATCCATCCAAGGCGATTGCCTTTTTTGGTTCAAAAGATCGGGTAAAGCAGGCGCATCGACTCTTGCGCTCCAATGGTTTTGAAGTGGCAGAGATGCACTCCGACCTTGATCAAGAGCGGCGCAACGAAGTAATGCTCAACTTCAAGAATGGGCGCACTCATATAATAGTAGCTACAGACATCATCTCTCGTGGTATTGATGTCGATGATATACAACTGATTGTTAACTATGATGTGCCTAGCGACCCCGAGGATTATGTGCATCGTATTGGACGAACTTCTAGGGGAACCAATCTTGGTGGCTCCGCAATCACCTTGGTAAATAATAAGGACAAGGGACGGTTTATAGATATTGAGAAGTTCCTTGGCTACAATGTACAGCGCAATGAGCTCCCAGAAGGATTTACCGAACTGGCTACTAGTGGAGTGTCTGATGAGAAAAGGTCTACTGGCAAGGGACATCGCCCGCATAGACGTAAAGACAATCGTCCGAATAGGCAGAAGGGAGAGGGTAGAGTAGAAGGCCAACCTGGTCAGAATACTCATAGGAAGAAGAGGTACAACAAGAAGAAAAAGAGCAAAGAGCAAAATGGAAATAACGTACAATCCAACTGATCTCCTACGACTACAGAGCGAATTATCCTCTTCCCGACAAATAGTTCTCCTAGGGCATGTCTCTCCCGATGGTGATGCTGTCGGCTCTACTTTGGCGCTATCTCGTGTCCTTCGTAAGCAAGGGCACTCCACAAATGTACTCTATCCTACGCCATATCCACATAGTTTTGGCTTCCTTGAGGGGGCATCAGAGGTCGTAATTGCCAAGCATAGCCCCGAAGAAGCTAATAGGCTCTTGGAGGAAGCTGAGATGATTTTCCTAATGGACTTCAACGAACCCAAAAGAGTAGAGCAACTAGAGCAACCCCTAATCTCATCCAAAGCCTTCAAGGTGATGATTGACCACCATCTTCATCCTACTGGGATGGTAGATGTATGCTTCTCATATCCTCAGAAAGCAGCAACATGTCTACTCACATACGAACTTATTATGGCTCTGGGATGGGAGACGTATATGGACAAACAGGTCGCCGAATGTATCTATACAGGTATGATGACCGATACCGGAGGCTTTAATTATAACTCGGAAGACCCTTGCCTTTATACCGCCCTCTCCGTTCTTTTGGAGCACGGAATAGAGAAGGATGCTATCACCAGCCTCATCACTCGTAGCTTCTCGGTCGATAAGGTCAGGCTCAATGCCTACCTCCTTGCCAATAACCTCACCTTCTTTCCTAAGTACCATACTGCGATTATCACCATGGGTATGAAGGAGAAGTCTATGTTTGAGTATCAGGTTGGGGATACCGAAGGACTAGTGAATGAGCCCTTAGCGGCTAAGGATATTCACTTCTCCATCTTCCTTCATGAGCAGGCGAAGTATACCAAGATATCGCTACGCTCCAAGGGAAAGTTCCCTGCAAACGAGTTTGCCAGCAAGTTCTTCAATGGTGGCGGGCACCACAATGCGGCTGGTGCGGAGGTATATGCCTCACTTAATAGCGTATATGATATGGTGTTGGAGGCGGTAAAGCTGATGCACCCAGAGGATAATGACTAAGGATAAGTACCATAACTATACTCCAGCGCCACTTTGGGCGGAGGGTGTCCGGAAGGAAGGAGAATCACCTCTTCTGATAGCTGGGCCCTGTAGCGCAGAGACCCGCCAGCAACTCCTCTCCACAGCTCAAGCGTTGCACAGTAATGGCATAAAGGTTCTTCGAGCAGGTGTCTGGAAACCGCGCACCTACCCAGGTGGGTTTGAGGGCGTAGGAGAGGAAGCTCTCTCTTGGCTCATAGAGGCTCGAGAGGAGACAGGCATGCTTGTGGGTACAGAGGTCGGTACTGCTTTTCATGCCGAGAAGGCACTTGCCGCTGGGTTGGACTATCTATGGATAGGCGCACGTACCACAGCTAGCCCCTTTGCCATTCAGGAAATAGCCGAGGTACTTGGTGGGTGTGATGTCCCAGTCTTGATCAAAAACCCGCTCAACCCTTCAGTAGACCTTTGGAAAGGTGCAGTGTATCGTCTGATAGAGTCTGGTGTACGTCGGGTAGGGCTTATCCATAGGGGCTTCGACATCGGTGTGCCCCAAAGCCTCCGCAATACCCCTCTTTGGAGTGTGGCTTCGGATATGAGGCGAGAACTCCCCCATCTTCCCATCTACCTAGATCCAAGTCATATTGCAGGGCGGAGGGATTATCTAGATAAGCTCATCCAAGTGGCCCACCTCCTGAAGTATGATGGCATAATGATCGAAAGTCATCTCAATCCTGATGAGGCGTGGAGCGACAGAAACCAGCAGATAACGCCTGCCAAGCTAGCAGAGACGATGGCGCAACTGCCCGAGGCATCGGAGCGACAGCTTCATTTACTCCGCGATGAGCTGAGTGGGATTGACGAACGACTCCTATTGTTACTCTCCATTCGCCGAAAACTATCGCACGAGATAGGTGCCGTGAAGCGGGTCTACGGCTTCACCCCCTATCAGGAGGAGCAATACCTGAGCAAGCTCAGAGACCTAACCTCTGCTGCCGGGTTGTACGACCTTCCCGAAGGGCTCCTTCGCCACCTCTATGCAATTATTCATGATGATTCAGTCGCACTACAGAAATAATGAAGCTGACACACACCTCTATTAAGCTGGAAAAGCTGCACTTCTATAGCTACCATGGACTACTGGAGCAGGAGAAGAGCGTGGGTAATGACTTTGAAGTCTCTCTGGAGTTCCACTTTCCAGCGCTTGAAGTAATGGTAACAGGAGACCTCGCTGAGGGCATCAATTACGCGCTTATCTATAAGTTTATAGAGCGTGAAATGGCGATTCCTACAGAACTATTGGAAGTGCTTTGCTATCGTATGCTGGAGCACCTCAAGGAAGAATTTCCGCTTATCTCCCAAGCCTCCCTCTCAATCACCAAGCTCGCGCCCCCTATTGAGGGCTTCGATGGCGCGGGTATCTCATTCTCTGCTACTGCAAATTATGAAGCTAACTGACTTTGTCGCTATAGACTTTGAGACTGCCAACCAGCACCGCCATAGTATATGCAGCGTGGGTATTGTAGTAGTCCGCAATGGTAAGATTGTAGAAAAGGTCTGCCGATTGGTGCGCCCTGCACCCAATTTTTATACTCAATGGACCACCGAAATCCATGGTCTCACGGCGGAAGATACCGATACGGCACCACCTTTCCCAGAGGTATGGCAAGAGATTGAGCCCTATATAGGTGGTCTGCCATTGGTTGCCCACAATAAGAGTTTCGATGAGAACTGTCTCAAGTCCGTCTTCGAATACTACGAGATGCCTTATCCAGATTATCCCTTTTATTGCACCCTAGTTACCTCTCGTAGACAATTTCGGGATGATATGCTGCCCTCTCATAGCTTGCCATTCGTAGCACAGCATTGTGGTTTTTGTCTGGAAAATCACCATGATGCCCTTGCCGATGCGGAGGCTTGCGCACATATCGCACTTCATCTCGACTTCTAGATTAAGCACAGAGAAGAGCCCCACTGGTGTAGTTGCGTCAGTGGGGCTCTTCCTTGTGCTTACTTTTTCTGCATGAATCGCTCCTCCTTGATAGAGAGTAGACGGCTCTTAGCATACTTTGCCCATTCGCTACCCTCTATGGTATTCGGGTCGGTCTCTTTGAGTAGTGCATTGAGGTAGCGCTCCTCATTGTCCCAATCGTTGAGTTTTCTGTAGGTGCGCGCTATCATGTAGAGTACTCGCCTATTGCTCGGGTCTATCTCATAGGCACGCTTTAGGTACTTAACCCCCGACTTCCATTGCTGACGCTCCAGATAGATTTGCGCCCTTCGCTCCTCCAATTGCGCCGAAAAGGTAAGTATTTCGGGCGTACGAAAGGTTAGGGAGTCTGCCTCCTCTATCAGGGTCATCGCCTGATCCAACAGTTTAAGTCGAGTCTTTGCTAAAGCTAAATCGGAGAGAATCAGAGGCGTTCCACCCTGACTATACTCCACCGCTTCTGCGAGTACCTTCTCTGCTCTCATCGAAGACCTAAGACTTTTATCCATCAGAAGGAGGCTCCCTAGGTAGTAAAGGGTATTCACATTCTTATCACCAGCATCGTATAGTGTTTGGAATTCGTCCTGCGAAGCGCTGTAATCCTTCATGGCGTATAGCGTATGGGCAAGCTCACGCCGAATAGGCTTTGAACCAGGGTGTACCTTTAGGAAGTCGGTCAATAGCCCCAAGTACTTTTCTGACATGTTATTTGACCGGGCGAGCTGGAGCAGAATCACCAGGTTGCTTTCGTTAAAGGGGTACGCTTTCGCAATCGCTTCCCTATAGTAAATAGCGCTATCGGGTATGAGCAGCGCCTGATAGCTATTTGCGAGTAGGAGGTAGTCTTTGATATTGAACGTGGTATCTGCGTCAACAAGCTCCCTCATCACCCCGATGGATGCAGGGTACTCTCCGATAGCGTAGAGTAGGGTACCTCGCCTTCGGGAAAGGTCGGACGTGCGTTCTTCACACTGATCCAAGAGGTCGAGCGCTTCGTAGAAATAACCAATCTCCTCCAAGTGCTTGGTGATGCTATCCAGTTCGGAAACCGTTTGCGCCTGAGCACTCATGCCCATGAGTGCTAGTACCACTGAGAAAATCATCTTTTTCATCATGAGTCTATTACTATTAGGTGTTGTATTTGGTCTCTCGTATTTTGGGCAAATATAGCATAAATCTTACCTATGGCAGAAATACCCTCGACCTTTTTCGCGGAAACCCTCGACGTTTTCGCCCGAAACCCTCGACGTTTTCGCCCGAAACCCTCGACGTTTTCGCCCGAAACCCTCGACCCTTTTCGCGGAACATCTTTGTTCTCCGAAAATATACCCTCTGTTATGCGTTGGATAACCTCAAATGTCTTGCTTCAGACCTCTCTTTAGTGGGGTCGTAACAGAATTGTATTGTTTTGGTAATCCCAAAGAGTCCTCTAAGTCTTAATGTTTCGTTAAATTTGCGTCGCTATATCGGGTGGGTGGCTACCCCCACGTGAATATATTTTAATTGAGCGGATGTATAATGAGTATATTAACTAACTTTTTTCTTGTATGAAACTACAGAAAATGCTTTTTGCCATGCTGGCGATACTCCTCCTGAGTATCCCATCAATGGCACAGGTAACTACCTCTGGAATTTCAGGTAAGATCGTTGACCAGAACAACGACTTCCTTCCAGGCGTATCGATTACCGTTACCCACACACCATCTGGTACAGTGTATCGTACTATCTCCAATGCGGAGGGGTACTTCCGTATCATTGGTATGCGACCAGGCGGTCCTTATGAATTGGTTGGTCGATTCTTGGGTTATCAAGACACCAAGGTGGAGAATATCAATCTAGCCCTTGGCGAGACCAACTCTGTTGATATCAAGATGAACGAGACCTCGTTCTCGCTAGGAGAGGTTACCGTCCTCGCTGACCGTTCATCAGTCTTCAACTCACAAAGGACAGGAGCTGCCAACAATTTTACCTCCAAAGTAATCGAGTCTACACCTATGATCTCCAGGAGTATCTTTGACGTGGCAAAGCTTACTCCTTCAGCAATCTCTACTGGTAACGGTACTTCTTTTGCTGGTTCGAGCAATAAGTACAATAGTTTCCAGATAGACGGAACGGTCAATAACGATGTGTTTGGTCTCTCTAGCGCTGGTACCAACGGTGACCAAGCAGGTGTAACACCTATCTCACTCGATGCTATTGAAGAGATTCAGGTGGTTATCGCTCCTTTCGATGTAAGACAAGGTGGCTTTACCGGCGGTGGTATCAATGCGATTACTAAGAGCGGTACCAATACTTTCCATGGGACAGCCTATACCTATTATCAGAACCAAAACCTGATTGGTAAGACCCCAGGTAAGGATGTGAAGAACAGAGAGCGCCTAGGGAAGCAGAATAGCCAGACTTTTGGCTTTACCCTAGGAGGCCCTATTGTAAAGAATAAGCTATTTTTCTTCACTAACTTCGAGTACACCGGAGATGATTACCCAACCTCTTATAATATGGGTGATGCCAAGAAGGATGGCAAGAAGTATGTTGCTTCGCCAGGTGTTTCTTTGATTACTAAGGATGAAGCAGACCAAGTTATTAATCACCTCAAGACCCTAGCTAATGGGTACGACGGTGGTGGATACGACGCCAAGAACGTGGATACACGTGGTTACAAAGCCCTAGCGAGGTTCGACTGGAACATAAACGACAACCATAAGATGACCCTTAGATACAACTTCACAAAGGGTCGTAAGCTAAACTTCAGCCGTGGTAAGGACAATTTGAGGCTTGGGGACAATGGTTACTACATGAATAGTACCACACACTCATTGGTTACAGAGCTTCAGTCTAGATTCTCCGAGACCATTAGCAATGAGTTCCGTTTTGGTTTTACCCGTGTTAGGGACTTCCGTGAGATGGTAGGTATTGCTATGCCGACTGTATCAATCGAGCTTGATGGCAATAGAAGGATATCCTTCGGTTCAGAGCCCTACTCATCAGCTAATGAGCTAGACCAAGACATCTTTACTCTTGCTGATAACCTCTCTTTATTCCTCGGCGACCATACCGTGACTATTGGTACCCACAACGAGTTCTTCAAGATGAGGAACCTCTTTATTCGCCAAAACACAGGCGAATATAGGTACAGTAGTATTGCGGACTGGCTCTCTGTGGGAACTCCTCAAGAGGTTGCCCCAAAGCAGTATGACTACTCATTCTCCGACGTGGATGGTAACCGTAGATGGTCTCCAAGGTTCGGTGCTGCACAAGTAGGGTTGTATGCTCAGGATGACTGGAGAGTGTCCGATGACTTCAGACTCACTTATGGTCTTCGTGTAGACGTGCCAATTTTCTTCGATAAGCCAAGTGTCAATGAAGCATTCAATGCTACCAATATTGCTAAAGACTTCCAGGTGGCAACCGATCAGATGCCTGCCTCTATTCCTTTATTCTCACCTAGAGTAGGCTTCCGTTGGAACCTAAATGAGAGCAAAGCGTCACTTCTTCGAGGTGGTGTAGGTGTCTTCACAGGTAGAGTACCATTTGTGTGGATCTCTAATAGCTTCTCCAATACTGGTGTTGAGTACAACAGAACTAGACTTCAGAAGAATGATTTTGCAGGTGCTATCGCCGATGGATTCAAGTTCCAGATGGACCCAGCTAATCAATACAAGCCTTCAAAAGTTTGGAATTCTGAGATCGATGTGCTGGATAAGAAGTTCAAGTTCCCACAAGTACTACGTCTGAACTTGGCTTGGGAACAAAGATTGCCTTACGATATCCGTTTCACACTCGAAGGAATCTACTCCAAAACGCTTAATAACATAATGTTTAAGAATCTCTCTTTCGAGAGGGATGGTCAGCTAGACAACGGCACAGGGGATAAGAGATTCTTGTACACCCAGAGGGCAGAGTCCAAAGCGTACAATGGAATCATCTACCTAACAAATTCTAGCAAGGGGTATAGCTATAATATTACAGCTAAGCTTGAGAAGAATTTCGACTTCGGTCTGTCTACTATGCTCGCCTATACTTATGGAGATGCAAGAGCTATCAATGACGGAACCTCAAGCCAAGCCTATTCAAACTGGCAGTACAATGAGATATATAATGGTGATGATGACCAAACCATCTCGTTTGCCGACTTCAATCGCCCTCATAGCATCATCGCAAATATAGCTTATCGAGTAGAGTATGCTAAGAACTTTGCAACGTCAGTGAGCCTCTTCTACTCAGGTCTCAGTGGGCGTAACTACTCTATGGTCTACAATGGCGATATCAATGGCGACCGCGCAAATGGTAATGACCTAATGTATATTCCTACCGAGCAGGAGCTACAAGGTATGAAGTTTGTAACCAATAGGACGGTCAAGACCGATCCTGAGGAGCAAAGAGCAAACTTCGCTAAGTGGATTGAAAAGGACTACGCTCAGTACAGAGGAACATATATCCCACGTAATGCACTCATGGCTCCTTTCGAGCACGAGTTTGATTTCCATCTGGCACAGGATTTCTACTTCAATGTTATGGGTAGGAGGAATACCCTTCAGGTTAATTTTGATGTCATGAACATTGGTAACCTTATTAACCCAGCATGGGGTATTCAGAACTCTGTTGGATACAACTATAACCCAATGGCAGTTAGTCGTAAGGGAAATGAGGTCTCTTACACATTCAATATGCCATCTAGCGACACTCTTTACTATCTAAGCGATTTCGGCTCACGCTGGAAGGCACAGATAGGAGTGAAGTATATTTTCTAATAAATATATATTCATAATATATGGTAGAGCGGTGGAGAGCTTATGGCTTCTCCACCGCTCTTTTTAGTCCTTTAGTTAGGGAGAGTGCTAAAGATTTGGTAATTTTGAGGACATTATATAGATAATACGAATAATAAATATAGAGACAGATGAAGTTTACAATTCTGAGTGATGTGCTACGTGACCACCTTCAGGTGGTTGGGCGTGTAGTGAATAGCAAGAATACTCTTGCTATCATGGAGTTTGCCCTATTTGAGGTGAGTGGTGATAGCCTTAGCCTAACTGCTACTGATGGTGAGACTCGTATTGTGACCCGATTTCCCCTAAACGCTAAGGAGGGAGAGGATATGAGCTTCTGTGTAAGAGTGCGTCAGCTACTAGAGCCTCTTAAGGAAATACCAAATCAGGTTATAGAGTTTAAGCTTAGTGAGGATAATGAGCTAGAGGCGAAGTACAATAATGGTCATTTCTCTTTCCCTGTAGTGCAAGGTGCAGACTTCCCGTCTGTAGAGTCTCTTGGCGATGATAAGCTAGAGATCCAGATGCCGGTAACCAACTTCTTGGAGGGTCTTGAGAATACTCTTTATGCAACGAGTACAGACGATGTGCGCCCTATTATGACAGGTGTCCACTTAGATATTCGTCCTGAGCATATTACATTTGTAGGTACGAATGGTTTCCTTCTTGCCTACTATCGTCATTCTATGCTAGACTTAGGGGTGACTGAGCCTTACAAGATTACCCTGCAAAGGAAACCTGCGCAGCTTTTGTCTCAGGTATTCCAGAAAAAGGATGACGAGATAGTGGAAATAGAGCTTTATCCCAACTTCGCTCTCTTTAGGACGCCTGGAGTAGAGCTTCAGTGCCGTCTGCTCGAAGGGAAATATCCTAACTACGAGACCGTGATTCCAAAGGAGAATGACAAGACATTGGAGGCAGATAGACTGCAATTGCTAGCAGCCACCCGCCGTGTATCTGTCTTTGCTAATAAAGGAATGGATCTCGTGAGTTTCGACTTCGCTCCTACTCAGTTGACCCTTAAGGCAAGTGATATCGACTTTAGTACAAAAGCTGAAGAGGTCTTGCCTGTTTCTTTTTCCTCCACTGAGGCTAGGTTCTCGTTCCGCTCTGAGCACCTGATTCAGATATTAGGAGTGATGCCCTCCAAAGAGATAGTGATGAAGATAGGCGATGCCTCACGTGCCGCTCTTATCTCTCCTATAGAGAGTGAGGCAGGTGTGGAGATTGTGATAGCAGTGATGCCATTTGTCTACAGCTAATCGGTATGTCTAGATTGGATCTAAAGCGCCCGATAGTCTTTTTTGATTTAGAGACTACTGGCTTGGATGTAGTAAGGGATAGAATTGTGGAGATTGCGCTTCTCAAAGTGAACCCCGATGGGTCGGAAGAGAGTTTCCATACGTTGGTCAATCCAGGGATTCCTATTCCAGCCGAGTCGTCTGCGGTACATGGTATCACCAATGAGATGGTAGCGGATAAGCCTATCTTTGCAGAGATAGGCAAGAGGGTGGCAGCCTTTATCGAGAATTGTGACCTAGGGGGATATAACTGTAATCGTTTCGATGTACCACTATTGGCTGAGGAACTACAGAGGGGAGGTATTCCTGTGGACTTCAGTAGTCGCCGTGTAGTGGATGTCCAAGTTATATTCTATAAAAGAGAACCACGAACACTTACTGCAGCCTATAGGTATTATGCCGATAAGGAGCTAGAAGGTGCTCACTCAGCTGATGCTGACACGCGTGCTACGTATGAGGTGCTCTTAGGTCAGCTAAAGATGTATGACGATCTCCCAAGAGATGTGGAGCACCTTGATGCCTATACCAAACTCAATGATAATGTAGACCTAGGCGGACGTATGGTATATGATACTAAAGGCATACCTTGTTTCAACTTTGGTAAATA
Source organism: Porphyromonas levii (assembly GCF_018206105.1). Taxonomy (NCBI): domain Bacteria; kingdom Pseudomonadati; phylum Bacteroidota; class Bacteroidia; order Bacteroidales; family Porphyromonadaceae; genus Porphyromonas; species Porphyromonas levii. The sequence continues at coordinate 48,624 of NZ_JADRGN010000007.1, read as the reverse complement.
CAAAGGACTGCCAGTGGAGGAAGTACTTATTCGAGATAAAGGGTATTTCGATTGGATAATGCAAGGAGATTTCCCATTGGATACCAAGATGCATTTACAGAAGATTGCAATAAATAGTAAGCGGTGAAAGGAAAGCATATTATTTTGGGCGTGACTGGGAGCATAGCAGCGTATAAGAGTGCTATACTAGCTCGTCAATTAGTCAAAGCTGGGGCAGAGGTACAGGTCGTAATGACTCCAGCAGCTAAGGAGTTTATTACGCCACTTACATTATCTACCCTTACGGGCTGCCCTGTTCTTTCAGAGTTTTTCAATGAGAGAAATGGGGCATGGAATAGTCATGTGGACTTAGGCGTGTGGGCTGATGCAATGGTTATAGCACCAGCCACAGCTAGCACTTTGGGCAAGATGGCAAATGGAATTGCTGATAACTTGCTCATCACCACCTATCTTTCTTGTCGAGCACCTGTCTTTATTGCACCAGCAATGGATTTAGATATGTTCGCTCACCCATCTACCACTCGGTCTATCCATATGCTACAGGATTGGGGTGTAACGACCATTGAGCCTGGAGTAGGCGAATTGGCTAGCCACTTGGTGGGAAAGGGACGTATGGCGGAGCCCGAAGAGATTGTAAAGGCATTAGAGAACTTTTTTAAGCCGCAGCATGAGCAAACACTCTCTGGTGTACACATGCTGATTACTTCGGGTCCAACCTATGAGAAGATAGATCCAGTGCGCTTCATTGGTAACTATTCTACAGGTAAGATGGGTAAGGCTTTAGCGGAAGCCGCAGCCGAAAGAGGTGCGATAGTACGCTTTATCACTGGACCAGTCTCTACCCTTCCAGAGTCCGCTAATGTCCGTATCACAAAGGTGGAGAGCGCACAAGAAATGTATGATGCCTGTGTCGCTGCCACTGAGGAATATGAAGTTGCTATTTTTTGCGCTGCTGTGGCCGACTACCGTGTAGCTACAAAGGAACAGCAAAAGATAAAAAGGGAGACACGAGGGGCTATGTCTCTAGATTTAGTTCCCAATCCTGATATCTCTGCTGCTATGGGGGAACGCAAACAAGAAGGTCAGTGGCATATTGGCTTCGCTCTTGAGACAGAGGTGCACGAGGAGGCAATCCGTGATAAGATGGAGCGAAAGAAGCTGGATATGATTGTCGTCAATTCGCTTCAAGATAAGGGGGCCGGTTTTGGCGTAGATACTAATAAGGTAACGCTCTACGACGATGATGGCTGGCACTCTCAGGAGCTTTCTTTGATGAGCAAACGAGAAGTAGCTGAAGCTATACTAGATCGTTTGGAGCAGTTGCAGGCTGAGGAGTAAATGAAAGGCAGACGACTCATCTTTGCAATACTATTTTGTATTGTAGTCGTTATGGCACAGGGGCAGACATTCTTCGCTCCAGAGGTGATCGTCAATGCGTATGGTCTACCAGAGAATACTCAGAAAGACCTGAACCACCTACAGGAACAACTCCAGACAATGCTGGTCAATTATGCCCCAGATATCTCTGTGGAGTATACTCCCAAGCAGCCGATTCGTCTTACCATGGTGCTGTTTGTAGAACAAGCCATAGGATATCAGTATCAGGGTAGTATAGAAATGGCCTTTTATCGGCCACGCTTTGGAAGAGATAGAGAGTCGTTACTGTTATTGCTTCAAGAGCAGGAAATCAACTTTAGGTTCCAACCACGGCAGAGTCCTGCTTTTATTGGAAGAGATATTCCCGAGGAGCAGATCAGTCGCATGATTTACTACTTTGCTACCCTTGGAGCTATGTACTACTACGATAGCTTTTCACTCTATGGAGGGGCGCCCTTCCTGAGTTATTTACAGGAGCACCGCAGTATATTTGAGACATCGTGGCAAGGAGAGCTCAGTTTGTTGGGACAAAAACAATCAAAGTATGCACCATCAAGGCACCTCGAAGAGCTTCGTTCCGACTGGGGAGACCGTTTCAGGGAGTTGTGGTACCTGTACCATAGAGAGGCATTGGATAGCGAAGTCACTACAGGTTACGGTGAGGTAACCAAGGTCGTGTTGCAAGGGGTGAAGCAACTGAGAGAATACAATAGTTCGCTATCCTTCTTTACCCTTTTCTCTGATGCCAAAGCACTTGAGCTTAGTCAATATCTCCAAGCGGAGCAGACCCCTACTGCTACAGAGATACGTAGGCTTTCAGAAGATCTATTTCCATCGATAAGTTTTAGCAGATGATTACTCGGTTATACATAAAGGACTTTATTCTAATCAAGGAGCTTGAGCTATCCCTTCAAGATGGTTTCACTACCATCACTGGAGAGACTGGCGCGGGTAAGTCTATTCTAGTAGGAGCTATTGGGCTGATATTGGGCAATAGAGCAGATATAAAATCTATACGAGAGGGAGCGAATAAAGCCATCATTGAGGCGGATTGTGATCTTACGGGAGTTGTGGGATTGCAACACATATTTGCTGATAACGATCTCGACTTTGAGGAGCGGTGTATACTTCGTCGTGAGCTAACCAGCAATGGCAAAAGTCGTGCATTCATTAATGATACCCCAGTAACGACTGCGGTGATGAAAGCCGTTGGAGAACATCTCGTAGATATCCATTCCCAGCACCACAATATGCTGATAGGTGATGTAGACTATCAAATAAATGTACTAGATACACTTGCCAATAACCACTCTCTATTGGAGGAGTATACTGCTGCTTTCGCTGCATTCTCTGAGTCCAAACAGGCACTTTTGGCAGAGCAAAAGAGGATAGAGCAACAATCCAAGGAGCAAGAGTTTATAGCATTCCAGCTAGAGCAGCTAGATAATGCGAACCTCAAAGCTGGAGAACTGGATCAGCTAGAGGAGAGGCAGGCGATGGCTCAGCATAGCACAGAGATAGCAGAAGCGTTACATTTCGTCTCTTCGTTTGCCGAAGGTGATGAGGAGCGACAGGGGGTGGTAGAGCAGGTGCATGGTGCTACGAAGCTTATCGGTAGGGTTGCTCAGCACTACACGCAAGTTGGAGAGTTACACCGACGACTAGAATCACTAGAGGTAGAGTTGCGAGATATCACCAGAGAGGCAGATAACCTACTCGATAATATTGAGGTAGACCCCCAGGAATTGGAGCAGATAGAACAGCGTCTCGATCTGCTTCAGGGCTTGCTCTTTAAGTTTAAGCTTACAGAGCACGATGATCTTATAACGCTGAGAGATCAATATACTCGGGCGCTAGAGGAAATCACTAATTCAGACGAGCGTCTCTTGCAGTTAGAGCATGAGGTTCAGCAAAAGCTAGACACGGCAACACGTCTCGCTGAACAACTGTCTATTGCTCGAGAAAAAGCAGCTGATAGGTTACTCCCTCCGTTGCACAAGCTGATGTCTGAGCTAGGTATTGCTGGAGCTACTTTCAAAGCAGATTTACAGCGGTTACCGCAGTTGGGAGCGAATGGCTTCGATGGGGTACAATTCCTTTTCGCTACCAATAAGCAGACTACCTTACAGCCTATTCGGGAAATTGCTTCTGGTGGAGAGATTTCACGATTTATGCTTGCTCTCAAGACTATTTTGGCAGAGCATACGGTATTGCCTACGGTGATATTCGACGAGATTGATACTGGTGTTAGCGGAGAGGTAGCAGAGAAGCTAGGAAGGGTAATGGCACGATTGGGAGAGCATATTCAGGTGCTATCCATTACACATCTACCACAGATAGCAGCTTTGGCAAAGCATCAGTTGGTAGTGGCAAAGAAGGAAGATAAAGATACATACTTCACCACGATACATGAGGTGGAGGGCGAAGAGCGAGTTCGACAATTGGCTACAATGCTCACAGGGGCGGAGATGACTGATGCAGCGCTTGCTAATGCAAGAGAATTACTAAGTAAGTAAATAAGAATGGAGAGAGATGATAACTACCGTAGAGGCGGTGATGGAGAGCGCAATAGTCGTTCAAGGCAGGGTGGCGAGAGACGTGAAGGCTCGAGAAGATTTGACGATAGACCTCGTGGTCCAAAAAGAGACTTTGGCGATAGACCCAGTGGTTCGAAAAGAGACTTTGGTGATAGACCTCGTGCCCCAAGGCAATTTAGGGAAGAACAAGGAGCTCCAAGGCAGACACAGTATAGGCAAAGGCAAACGAAGCCAATGTACAACCAACCAAGTGAGCAGAGAGATCAGATGATCTTTGGTATACACGCTATTCGTGAGGCTCTTAAAGCAGGTGATCCGATTGACTTCATCTACGTGAAGCGCGAGACCAATAGTGATACCATGAAGGAGCTACTAGATGCTATAGGGGAGCGCAGAGTACCAGTCCGCCGAGTGCCAGTAGAAAAGCTTGATCGCCTTACCAACCGCAACCATCAGGGCATTATTGCGGTGAAGGCAGCTGCACACTACTTTACCCTAGAGGATGTCATCCCTACGCTGTTCGAAGCAGGTCGAGACCCGTTCATTGTTGTGCTGGATGGTATTACCGATGTGCGTAACTTCGGAGCCATTGCTCGTACTTGCGAGTGTGCAGGTGTTGATGCCATTGTTATATTTGAGCAAAACTCCGTTTCAGTTACTTCCGATGCCGTCAAAACCTCTGCAGGAGCGTTATCTCGTATTGCTGTATGTCGGGAAAAGTCAGTAGAGTCCGTTATAGACTTCCTCAAGGAGTCTGGGATAAAAGTTATCGGTGCATCCGAAAAGGCTACAGGTCAGATGTATGATGTGCAGATGAAAGGTGCACTCGCATTAGTCATGGGAGCCGAGGATACAGGTCTATCGGAGTACTCGCTCAGTAATTGTGACGATCTTGTACGTATCCCACTATTTGGCGAGATTGGTTCACTCAATGTATCGGTTGCTACAGGTATCCTTCTTTATGAAGCCGTAAGACAGAAAAAGTAGTTTATATACACAATAAATATTTACAACGATGAAAGAGATTATCAGTACACCCAATGGCCCTGCAGCAGTAGGTCCATATTCACAGGCAGTTGCAGCCAATGGTTTGGTATTTGTATCAGGACAGCTTGGACTAGATCCTAAGACTGGCAACTTTGCCAGCGAGGATGTCGTAGGTCAGGCGCACCAAGTGTTTAAGAATGTCATGGCTATCCTCGAGACAAAAGGTCTGACATTGGATAATGTGGTAAAAACCACACTATTCCTAACAGATATCGCAGACTTCGCCAAGGTAAACGAAGTATATTCAGAGTACTTCAAGGCTCCATATCCAGCACGTAGCGCATTCCAGATTTGTGCACTACCAAAAGGTGGTTTAGTAGAGCTTGAGGTAATTGCTGCTGAGTAAGCCAGCAATTCTGTGCTTGTATAGGCAGCAATCTTCCTAATATGAAGGGGCGTACACTTTTGTACGCCCCTTTTCTACATATAGTAAAAACAAGAACCCCTTGTCGGTTTGAACATAGGGAATAGGCACAGGCCAAGTGAAGTGATGAGCTGTGTGTTAGGGATGATTCCCCACTTTATACGTTACAGAATACTGTCGAGTTCCCAAGCCGAAATATGGTCGATGCCTTCGTTTGTTGGAAGCTTGAAGTCATCCAAACTGACCACGTACTTCTTGAAATTATCTTCTATCGACAAAAGAGACCGGTACTCTCGCTCTATTGTTTCTTTCTCAGTTAATTGTAAGGAGACTTGGAAGTACAACCTCTTGCCCCCTTTGATAGCAACAAAGTCGACCTCCGTATCTCTATTAGTCCCCACATAGACTTGATATCCTGCCCTCCTAAGACTTAAATAGACGGCATTCTCCAATAAGTACCCCATCCCATAGCCAAATCCTGAATAGAGATAATTGTGGTAGCACAAGTCATTTAGGTAGTACTTGTTGTTGGCTGAAATAGTCTCTTTACCCTTGATGTTATATCTTTCTACCTTATGTACTAGGAAGGTACTCTCGAGGTGGGAGATATAATTGGAGAGTGTCTCGTAGTTGGTTTTCCTGTTTCGTGACTTAAAGAAGTTGACGATGTTGGCAATGGAGATAATATTGGATGCGTTATTGACCAGATACACAAAGAGGTCATCCAAGAGCTTTACATCCTTTACTTTATACCTTGCCACAATGTCACGAAGCATAACCGTATCTTTTACTGAAGAGACATAGTTCTGCTTCATCTCTTCATTGGGCAGATTAAATAGCTCGGGAAGTGCACCAGTTTGAAGGAAGTCGATGTAACTCTCTTTGTTAGGCTCTTTCTGGCTAATGCCACAGAACTCTGAAAAACTAAAAGGGAGTATTTCAAACGCTACATATCTTCCTGAAAGCAGAGTCGCAAGTTCGCCGGATAGCAGACTAGAGTTGGAGCCACTGATAAATAGCTCGCAAGGCTCAGTAAAGTCTTGAGAGTGTGAATTGACAAACCGCTCCCACTCTTCAATTCCCTGTATTTCATCGATGAAGAGGAATACTTTCCCTTGCGGATTGAGTTCCTTCTTATACAACTGAAAGAGACTCTCAAGATCTTGATAGTCATGAATGTCTGCAAACTCAAGGTATTCCTTATTGATATAAAGGATATTATTGGGGGAGGCGCCGTTGGCAATTAGTTGTGCCGCTATTTGCCTTAGGATGTAGCTCTTCCCCGCACGTCGCTGACCTACCAATACTTTGATCAGTTTGTTATCAATGTATTGACTAATCTTTCCTGTGTAGAATGTGCGTGGGTAACCCAAGTTAATAGGGTTCTCATCCCAGAAGTTGTATTTTCGTATTGGTGTAACCATATCAGGTGTACTTGAAATTATTTTGCAAATATAGATAATTTCAAGTACACTTGAAAATTCTATCATTGTAACAATAATTTCAAGTATGCTTAAAATTCGCTCTGTGTTATAACTAACAGAGCTTGCTCTTCGGTTTGTTGTAGAGAAAGTCTGCAATCAAAAGAGAGGAAACAATGTCAACGAGGAAACCAGGAGGTTAATACGGATCTGTAAGCTTTGTATTTGTAGACTCTTATAGGTACAACTTAATAGATGTGTAGATTCTAACTATATTAATACGTAGACCATATCCTTCCTTCAGGATCAATATATTGTACCTTTAGGTCTTCGCCTGAGTAATGAAAGTCTCTCCCCAGAGGGACTCCAGTCTCTCCCTAGAGGGACTCCTGTTTCTCCCTAGAGAGACTCCAGTCTCTCCCTAGAGGGACTCCAGTTTCTCCCTAGAGGGACTCCAGTTTCTCTCCTGAGGGACTTTCAGTACTATGCCTAGTCATTATTGTTCCTCTAGGGAGAGACAAAATAGGAGATCGGTTAGTTGGGGCAGGGCAGACGCTTCTTTCAGAGCCTAGATAGTGCGTTTTTTGTAGTATTAAGTAGGGAAAAATTGGTATATTGTCTCTCAATTTGTAGAGCTCTCTAACAGAAGAGTTCATTGTTGTTATACACATAGTTAGGTTTATGATTAGAAAAGTTTGTTTGGGTATCAGTCTAGTGGGAATGCTTTCTACTTATGGTGTCTTGGCACAGACCGATAGTTTTGACCTCGGAAGCCAGCGTCGTGAGTCGCAAGTGGTCAGTACAGTGCCAGGAAAGAAGGTGGATCACAAGGGCATTGTCTTGAATCCAACACCTCAAGAGATGAGGATTGATTGGAGTAATAGTCTTAGTATCCGAAATGGGTTCTCTATCCGTGATCCCAAGAAGAGTTATAGTCGTGACATAGACTTTCTTACAATACGAAGTGGAAAGGGCACTATTCGGGTGACTGTCGACTATGGAGAGCGTATTGCGAAGCGTGCCGGTGTTAAGGCCGTGTCGGGGGCATATTTCCTCTCAATAGGCAAGAAGGGTATTACTATTACAGGCTACGACGATAGGGGCGCATTTTACGGACTGCAGACGCTTCGTCAGTTACTCTCTAGCCCTTATTTACGTGGTGGAGTGCTACCTTATATGACCATTAATGACTATCCCGACTTACCTAATCGTGGCGTAGTAGAGGGCTTTTATGGAGCACCTTGGTCGCACGAGGTTCGGCTATCATTGATAGACTTCTACGGTAAAAATAAGATGAATATCTACCTCTATGGCCCTAAAGATGATACCTACCATCGTACTCCAGGGTGGCGCTTACCTTACCCAGAGGAAGATGCGAAGAAGATTGTTGAGCTAGTTGAAGCGAGCAAGCGAGCTCGCGTAGACTTCGTATGGGCTATCCATCCAGGTCAGGATATCCATTGGAATGAGGAGGACTTCAATAATATTGTGCGTAAGTTCGAGATGATGTACGACCTTGGGGTGCGCCACTTTGCTGTCTTTTTCGATGATATTAGTGGTGATGGCACCAATCCGTATAAGCAAACGGAGTGGCTCAATCGTTTGACCACGGATTTCGTAGATAAGAAGGGCGATGTATCTCCGCTTACTGTTTGCCCCACCGACTATACTAAGTTGTGGGCTAATCCTACGGAGGAGGGTGCCCTTGCTGTATATGGTAAGACATTGAACCCCGAGATTAAGGTATTCTGGACGGGCGATGTCGTGTGTGCCGATCTTACTTGTTCCACGCTAGAGTTTGTAAATAGCCGTATCAAGCGCCCTGCTTACTTTTGGTGGAACTTCCCTGTCACCGACTATGCTCGTCAGGTGCTTATGATGGGACCTTCGTATGGTTTGGATACTACTCTAACGAGCAATGAAGTAGTGGGTGTCCTGAGCAATCCAATGGAGCATGGTGAGGCCAGCAAGTTGGCTCTTTATGGTGCTGCGGACTATGGTTGGAATGTGCAGGACTTCAATTCTATGGACAATTGGGAGCGCGGTTTGGTAGAGATTGTGCCAGAGGCTCCAGAGGCTTTCCGTACTTTTGCTATCCACGCTACAGATACGGAGACTGGCTATCGTAGAATTGAATCGTGGGAGACCGAGACCTTTACGATGGAGCAATGGGAGCCTGCAAAGGTAAGTGCACTGAATGTGGAGTTCATCAAAATCCAAGAAGCAGCGAAGTGCCTACTGAGTGTGGGTATCAATCCCCTTTTGCTCTCAGAGCTGAAGCCTTGGATTATAGAGTTGGGTAAGCTAGGAGCCCGTGGACAGCGTGCTATTGAGCTTGGGCAAATCTATAATGATGGGCACAGTGATGCTCTATTCTGGAATAGGTATGTAGCCAATGTAATGAGTGATGACGAGGTAAAGAACTACCAAGCGCATAAGTCAGGGACCATGAAGCTACAGCCTTTCTATGACCATATGATGGCCGATCTCGCTTTCTTATTTTACCAAAAGCTCACTAATGAAATTCCTCACGACTATAAGGGCATTAGTTCGTTTGCCAATAGTGGTGGGGCTACTTCCAAGCTGATGTTGGATAGAAATGATAGTACCTATTACACATCAGCGGTATCTCAGCAAGCTGGTTCGTGGATAGGAGTAGATCTTAGAGAGGCTCGTCCTGTCCGTGAGATACGTATATTGCAGGGACGTAATAGTGTGGATGATGTAGACTATTTCGACCATGCTACGCTACAATACTCAGTAGACGGTAAGGAGTGGCATACTCTGATTCCTGAAGTAGAGAAGAAGTATGAGATAGAGTGGAAGGGCAAAGAGGTGCAGGCACGGTATGTACGTCTCATGCGTCTCAATTCTGAGCGCCGCAATTATGCTGCCGTGCGTAGCTTCGAGATTAACCCTATGGAGGGGTACAATGCAGCAATGGATTGCAGTCTTTCTACGGCGCTTGATCTGAATGGTTCTCTCGAGTTGGAGGTTGCTTCAGGTGCCAAGCAGCTGGTATTGCTCCTCGGTGAGGTGTCCGCACCAATAGAGGTGAAGCAGCTTAATGCCAAGGGAGAAGTGGTGGCAACTGATAGGGTTACGAGTCCGTATACTCAATTGGATAAGGTGAGTCCTCAGGTGACCAAACTATTGATAAGTGGTAATGGAACTATCTATGAGGTTATTACTAGATAAGTTAGCAATGGGTGTGTGGCTGGTGGCGATTCTTTCGTCACCAGCACTACTTGCTCAGGACTATGTGGAGCTGGGCGATCCTAAACCGCACGATAGTGCGCAGGTATGGGATAAGGGTTTGCAAGAAAAGATGGCTGTGGAGTGGGGTTCGACTAATACCCGCTATCCTAAGCACGATCTCCCACGAGAGATAAGGGGTAAGAGTGTAGAACTATCGGCGTGGCGAGGAGAGCGGGTTAATGCCCAAGCGGTACTGTATACTCGGGTGCCCCTTCATCAAGTAAAGGTGGAAGTGAGTGACCTGAGAGGTGAGCAAGGTTTAATACCTTCGGATGCTATACGTACCCACTTCGTACGCTATGTGATGAGTGATGAGCTAAATCCTGAAGGTTCGGGCAGCGGAGGCTGTGGTCAGAGACCCGACAAGAGTCAGTGGGACTCTATCCTTGTGGCTGACGTACTAGATAGTATTGCAACTCGGGATGTGCAGGCATATACCGTCCAACCCATTTGGGTACAAGTGGCTGTGCCGAGCGAGGTGGCTCCAGGACTATATACGGGGAGTATTGGAGTAGCAGGACATAAGTTGACTCTAAAAGTAAGGGTAGGGGTGAGAGAGCTTCCTCCACCTTCGGAGTGGCAACAGCATCTTGACTTTTGGCAAAACCCTTATGCCGTAGCACGATATCATCAGGTTCCGCTGTGGAGTAAGGCACATTTCGAACTGATGAAGCCCCTATTTGGTATGCTACGTGATGCAGGTCAGCGGGCTATCACAACAACTATACTGTACAAGCCTTGGAATGGACAGACCGAGGATCACTACGATAGTATGATTGGTCGTACTCTTAATATTGATGGTACTTGGCGCTATGATTATACGGTATTTGATAGATGGGTGACCTTTATGCTCGAGGAAGTAGGTATAGATGGGATCATTAGTTGCTACAGTATGATACCTTGGCAGCTTAGCTTCGACTACTACGACCAAGCTACCTCTAGGGTAGAATACGTAAAGGCAAAACCAGGAGATAAGGCATATACTGACTATTGGTACCCCTTCCTGAAAGACTTTGCTAAGCATCTAAGAGAGAAAGGGTGGTTCGACCGCACTATGATTGCCATGGATGAGCGCCCTATGGAGGCTATGCGTGAGGCTATCAAGATTATTAAGAGTGCCGATGCTGACTTTAAGATATCGCTAGCAGGCAACTATCATGAGGAGATTATTGATGACCTTTACTATTGTAGCATTCCCTATGGACACAAGTTCCCCGAGCAAAAGCTCAAAGAGCGAAGAGCAAAGGGACAGATCAGCACGGTGTATACTTGCTGTACGGAGGCTTTCCCCAATATCTTTACCTTCTCGCCACCTGCCGAGGCTTCATTTACTGCAGTCTATGCACTAGCCGCTAATTACGATGGCTATCTGAGGTGGGCTATTAATAGTTGGGTCAAGGATCCATTGAGGGATAGCCGTTTCCGCTCATTTGCCGCTGGTGATCCTTACACTATCTATCCAGGGGCAAGGAGCAGTATTCGTTTCGAGAAGTTCCTCGAAGGCAAACAGATGGCTGAGAAGGTACTTATCCTCAGGCGAGAGGGCTACAATCCACACCTAGAAAAGCTCCTCGAGAGATTTGTCTCCAATGAGCGACAAGAGAGTGCAGAGGAACTGATAGAGGCGCTTGGGGTACTTATCAATCAGTTGTAAGACTTTGTGAGCCTCGTGATATAGCGATAGCTCATGATACCAATGAAGAGGAAGTAGATCACCTCTACGGTGAAGCACATGGCTACTGTAGCACCTAGGAGATAGACCATTACGGCTCCGTATACGAGATAAAAGGCAGTATTGATGAGTTCGATCAGGAATACCATCTTGGTATTTCCGGTCGAACTCACTGCATTGAAGTACATATTACCTGCAGAGGCAATGAGTGCTGCAAGTGAAAATACCCTTAGGGTGGCTACTGCATCATGGATAAGATCCGGATTGTCTGTAAATATGCGGAGCGGTAGCTCAGGAAATAATTGTATGAAGGTAAAGATAATGAGCATCGTGCCAAAGGAGAGACGTACTGCGCGTGCCATATATCGTGATAATTGTTCTAGCTGTCCAGCTCCTACGATATGCCCTACGGTGGTACGTACTGAGGTTCCGTATGAGTTCATCGGCATAAATATAAGGACATAGATCTGTCGGGTAATAGATGCCACTGCCAGCTGCCTCTCGCCCAAACTCTCTAGCATGAAGAAGAATATTGCCCATACCGATTGGCTAACAAATGCTTGTAGCATTAGGTATGAACTCATATTGAAGAGTTGTTTGGAGAGCTGTCTATCTAACGCCAATAGGCTAGATCTATTGATGCCGAATACTTCGGTATCTACCTTGAATCGGATATAGAGGATATAAAACAGCACGGATGCTGCTTCGGCTGCTACACTCGCTATAGCTGCTCCTTTTACGCCCATCTCTGGGAACCCTAGATTGCCAAAGATAAGTCCGTAGTCTAGTACGATATTGACAATGGACATCACTACTGAATTGAGCGTAAGTACCTTGGTGCGACCAATGCCTACAAAGAAGGAGCGGAAGGTGGCAGAGAGAAAGGCGAATACAAAACCGAAGCTGCGATATGTCCAATACTCTATCGCTGTTTCCGCAACCCTTGGGCTACTGAGTAGCCCTCTGAAGAGGGTCGGACCAGCAACTATAGCGATGGTGGTAACGGTAAGTGCTGCTAGGATGAGGAGTTTGATACTTTGCCCCAATACCCTGCCGATGTCGGCTTTGTTATTCGCTCCGTAACGATGACTGGTGAGGATCTGAGTACCACTTGCCAATCCCCATCCTATGGTGTAAATACTAAAGTATACCAAGCTGCCCATGGCGGTACCGCCGAGCTGAATTTCTCCCACACGGGTGATGAAAGCAGTATCCACTACCCCAATAAGGCTTTGAGCTATTAGGGAGATAAAGACAGGCCACGATAGCCTGAGTATATTCTGGGTTGTAAGATCTAGTTTATATTCCGACATATATCGCACTGGATGTTTGTTTCCTACGCAAATATACCCAATATAAATAGGAAAAGCCCGTGGAGTAGGGTGCTCCACGGGCTTCTATTACTTCTTGCGCTTATGGCGGGTAACCCTGATGGGTTTCTCTCGGTATTCAAACTCATTGAGCGCCTCTTGCACATCCTCAGCATCGTGCGGACGTATCTCGAAGGTAGCATTGCGGTCATAGACATCTATCTTGCCTATAGGCACTCGGCGGCCAGTGCAGTGCTCAATCATATCTATCAGGATATTTGGGTAGAGCTTATCTTTCTTCCCGAAGTTAATCTGAAGGAGCTCCATATTCTCTCGCCCTTTACCTTTCCTTGGCTTCTCACTCCTTTCTCGTTTATTGCCTCGCTCAGGTCGCTCAGGTCTCTCCTGCCTATCACGTCTCTCCCTTTTATCCTCTCGAGGTGCTCTATCGGGAATTTCTTCTATCTGCTGAGCATTCTTGTAGTAGTCGAGCATCCGAGAAATCTCTATATACACTAGCCTTTGTAATAGTTCCTCGCTATCCAACCATGAGAGGCGGTTTATTACAGCCTCCATATAGGGAGCTATGGCCTCAAGGTCTGGCACAGTATGTTCCATGCGATGGACAAATTGCATTAGCTGTTTCTCGCAGATATCTTCTGCCTTAGGGAGCATTGCCCGTTCGATAGTGATGCCACTCTCCTTTTCTATGCGCTTAATCTGTCCCCTCTCTCTTGCGTGGCAGATAGCTATAGAGATACCTTTTTTCCCCGCACGAGCTGTACGACCACTACGGTGGGTATAGTTCTCGACCTCAGTAGGGATACCATAGTGGATGACGTGCGTAAGGTTATTCACGTCTAGTCCTCTAGCTGCTACATCTGTGGCTACAAGCAACTGAATCATTCCGTGACGGAAACGATTCATCACGTTGTCTCTCTGTGCTTGGGATAGCTCCCCATGGAGTGCATCGGCACTATAGCCATCGGCGATCAACTTTTCCGCTATCTCCTGGGTGCTCCTACGTGTCTTACAAAAGATGATACCATAGATATTGGGGTAGTAGTCCGCAATGCGTTTGAGCGCTAAGTAACGGTCATCCGAAGACACTACGTAGTAAAGATGCTGTATATTGTGATTGACCCTCTGCTCATTACCCACCGAGATTTCAGTAGGATCTTTCATGTACTTGCTGATAATCTTTCTTATCTCCTCGGGCATTGTAGCAGAGAAGAGTAGTAGATGGTGCTCGGAAGGAATGTTCTCAAGGATACTATCAATATCCTCGCTAAATCCCATATTGAGCATCTCATCGGCTTCGTCGAGTACGACATCGTAGACCTGACTTAGGTCAATCGCTTTCCGCCTCAGGAGATCGAGCAAACGCCCAGGCGTAGCAACGACTATCTGAGCCCCTCTTCGGATACGTGAGATCTGATCCTCTATAGAGGCTCCACCGTACACAGCTACAATATTAACATCGTCTAGGTGGATAGCAAACTGGGCTAAATCACGAGTAATCTGCATACATAGCTCACGGGTAGGAGCTAGTATTAGCGCTTGTGGATGGTGCTGAGTCGTATCAAGATTTTGCAGAATCGGAAGTCCGAAAGTGGCGGTCTTGCCACTACCTGTCTGTGCGAGTGCAATAATATCTCGGGCTTCGCCTAAGAGCAGTGGTATTACTGCTTCTTGTATAGGCATAGGGGCTTGGAAGCCCATCTTGTTGATGGCTTCGAGTAGGGGACGAGATACCCCCAATTCTGCAAACGTCATAATGTTTTATTCTTCAGAAGGTGTGTTGTCTCCAGGCTTACGCTCATGATTGGCTCTAGGGGTGAAGCGAACTGGCTCACACTCCTCGCGGTGGCGAGAGCTGAACATAGACCTCTGCTTCTCATACGCTTCATTGGCATGATTGGCTTGGAAACTACGACGTTCTCCACGCTCCTCCCTTGGTTGGGAACTGCGTCTGTCGTCGCGATTGTTACGGTTGTCGCGTCTGCGATCGTCGCGATTGTCTTGTCTTGGTCGGCGGCTACTCATACGGAAAGCTTGTTGCTCACGCTTCATCGCCTCGCGCTCACGATAGTACCGCTCACGCTCCTCGAGTGATGGAAGTAACCCCTGTTCACTAAGCTCCTCTAGGTGGTCGCTACGCTTGCCCTCAAACATCTCGTAGCCTCTGAGTTCA
The DNA here is from genome assembly GCF_018206105.1 of Porphyromonas levii. Lineage (NCBI taxonomy): Bacteria > Pseudomonadati > Bacteroidota > Bacteroidia > Bacteroidales > Porphyromonadaceae > Porphyromonas > Porphyromonas levii. The sequence continues at coordinate 33,444 of NZ_JADRGN010000007.1, read as the reverse complement.
CACTCAATCATCCCATTGTAGAGCTTCTCTCTATGGAATTGCTTTAGTCCAATGGCATTGAACCCTTCCTCTAGGCTGCCACTTATAATCCACGCTTTCCACCCTGTAAATACATGCTTAAGGGTAGACCCAATATTGCTATAAAGCTTCTCAAGGTCATTGGGGCGCATACGGTCGCCATAGGGAGGATTCATGACGATGATACCCTCACTTGCAGGTCTATCCTCTAGAGTGTACTCCTCAAAAGCCTTTACCTGAAGGTCTACATACTTTGTGATACCAGCATTCTTGATATTTCCTCTCGTGATAGCAATAGCCTTAGGATGATTGTCCGAACCATATATCTTATGTTCGAAAGGCTTCTCTTCCCAGTCCTCAAGGACGTCACTAAATAGTTCGCTGTCGAAGTCTGTCCAGCGCTCAAAGGCATACTGAGCTCTGAATATACCTGGAGGTATGCCTAGCGCAATCAACGCAGCCTCTGTTAGGAATGTCCCACTACCACACATGGGGTCTAGGAAATCGCACTGTCCTTCCCAGCCAGCTCGTAATAAGATACCGGCAGCTAGCACCTCACTGATAGGCGCATCGTTTTGTCCTAGACGATAGCCACGCTTGTGCAGACTTTCCCCACTAGAGTCGAGAGCCAGGGTTACAGTAGTATCCGCTATATGTATATGGAATAGCACATCAGGATCCGCTACCGATACATTCGGACGGCGATCTGCGACATCATTGAAATAGTCTGCAATAGCATCCTTAGCTCGATAGGCTACAAACTTACTATGAGTAAACTGCTCTGAGTAAACGACTGTGTCTACTGCGAATGTAGTACGAGGAGTGAGGTATTGATCCCACTTTATATTATCGTAGAGGTATTGGTAGATTTCATCGGGATTGGTTGCTTCGAATTGAGCAATAGGCTTGAGTATCCTAAGCGCTGTTCGGAGGTGGATATTGGCTTTGTAGAGCATCTTTTGATCTCCTCTAAAAGCTACCATTCTCCTTCCTGGTACTATATCCTTTGCGCCTAACTCTTTAAGCTCATCCACCAAGATATCCTCCAGACCATACATGGTCTTGGCAAGCATATCAAACTCCCCAGTAATCACTTCGTTCACCATTTTTGGTTCCTAACAGACTCTTAAAATCAATTTCGGGCACAAAGGTACAAATAATCAGGGGAATATCAATAGCATACAGCGAGATTGAGTATCTTTGTCACTAATTTGCAAAACTATATAAGGTAGAATATATGTTCAAAGTCGTAGCATTTATGCTCTTAGGCGTGGGGACTGGTTGGCTACTCAGACGATGGAGGATGAAGTGGATTAGTCAGGTAACCATGTTGCTTATCTGCTTACTACTCATTGTCCTCGGAGCAGAAGTCGGTTGGTCTAGAGATGGTATTGACAACGTATTTGTAGTGGTCGGTAGTGCACTCCTTGTTGCCGTTCTTGGCATAACTGGTAGCGTATTGCTTACCCATATATTGCACAGGAAGGAGCAGAAATGAGAGACAACTTTATACTCCTAGGTTGCTTTTTCCTCGGACTCGTACTAGGTATTTACGAATTAATTCCACCCCAGGTTATAGAGTCTGACCTTAGCAATTACCTTCTATATCTTCTGATGTTCACAGTGGGGATGAGTGTTGGTAATGATGCCGAAACACTCAAGGGCTTTCGCAAACTGCCAAAGCGCATCGTAACACTACCATTTCTCTCTATTGTAGGTAGCTTACTAGGGGGCGTAGCGGCTGCGCTTATCCTCGGAGGTAGCTTTTTCTCCACTATGGCGATAGCTTCGGGACAAGCCTATTATTCTCTCTCCAGCATCATCATCACTGAGCGATTAGGGATAGCGCTAGGCGCCATTGCACTTCTGGCTAATGTGATACGCGAACTATTGACCATTGTACTTGCCCCTATGTTGGCTAAGTATATCGGACCTCTGGCTCCGATTGCAGCAGGTGGAGCTACTACCATGGATGTTACGCTTGCGCCGATCCTCAGAGCATCAGGCGCTGAATACTTAGTGCCCTCGATATACCATGGTTTTGTCTGTGACTTTAGTGTGCCTATCCTTGTCACACTCTTCGTAGGATTAGTGTAGCAAAATAATCCTCCAAACATTTGGTTTATATTATAAACTTATATACCTTTGCATCGAGAAAGGTGGTGCGCACCCTTTTTTATTGTGTGAATGGTTTATAATATAAACTTACTTTGACTATGTGAGATTATGGATGATAAGAAGATGAACGAGTATGAGAGCCTGAAGACGATAGAACAAATGCTACAGGCTACAAAGAGTGACGATGTACGCGGTATCCGTGCGAGCTTTAGGGTATGGGGCAGTGCCTGTCTCTTACTTGGCTTAGGTGCCTTTTTTGCCACTACCTATTTTACCAGTCCTTGGTGGAATATGCTGTGGTTCCTCCTATTTCTATTGCTACTTATCCCTGCGGCTCGTGGTAAAGGAAATAGTGAGCATGTCACTACCTACCTAGAGGAGAGTGTCTCCAAAGTGCTAGGTGCGATGGGCTTCTGTTTCGCTGCCATTAGTGTGGCATTCTTTATTACGTTATTTGCCAAAGGGGAATGTCATTTTCAGCTGATGGCACCATTATCTGTAATAATTGTGGCGCATACCTCTATGCAAGTGTGGAGCTTAGCGAAGAAGAAAGGCTACTTTATCTTTTCGATGGTGATACTGATTGCAGGTATCTTACTGATGAGCAAGGTTGTACTGTCGCTGCCTCACTTTTCTCCTGTCCTACACCTATCAACGGGTGTGCTTTTGGGACTTCTATTCTTGGTGCCAGGGAGTTATTACAATAGAAGGAAGGGACGTAAGTTATGAGAGATTTGGATCCACTACTACACTCTCAGTTGAGGCTCTCTATTGTCTCTATCTTGCTGAGTGTAGTCGAGGCAGACTTCGTCTATCTCCGCCAGAAGACAAGAGCCACCAGCGGAAACCTCAGTGTGCAGCTCGATAAGCTGTCCGAGGCAGGCTATATAGAGGTGGAGAAGGAAAATGCAGGGCGATCTAGCCGCACTAGTTGTCGCCTAACAGCTAAAGGTCGTGCCGCACTAGAGACTTATATCAGGGTGCTCAAGGAGGACTACTTCCCTATGTAGTAAAATAATAAGAAATCAGTAATGTAAGTTTGATAATAATATGAATGCGATAAAAAGAATGATCTTCCCACTGGCTATCTTAGCTATGTGCCTAGGAGGTGTTGCCAAAGTTTTCGCTCAAAGTGAGCAGGAGACTATCGAAGCTAATCTTAAGATTTTTCTAAAAGGTCTTGAGTGTAATGAGGGGCAAATTATGATAGCGGTATTTGATTCCCCAGAATTTTTTCTCCTGAAGCCAATCAAAGCAATTGCTATTCCTGCAGATAGTATATCTTCCATCCCAGTATCACTAAATCTTCCTAGAGGAATATATGCTATCGCACTATTTCAGGACGCCAATAACAACGGAATATTAGATATTGGAAACAACGGTATCCCTACAGAGAAGTATGGTTTTAGCAATGATGTTGAACCTGTGACGGGTCCGCCTAGTTTTAAGGATTGTTCCTTTGAAATAGAGGAAGACACTACCGTCATGATATCTATGAGATAGCAATATCAGGCGTCAGACCAAAATTTATCTGTACAAATAAATTTATTTATCTCTAGGAATAAATATTTTTATTTGTACAGATAATTTTATTTATTCCTAGGAATAAATTTTTCTACTTGCGCGAGCCGTGATGTCTTTTCAGGGAACTAGCATGGCATGAGTTCCTTTTGAACTCTCTTCTAATCCACTGGGGTGGGGAATGATTGTGCTTCTTCCTGAGTGGATGAACCGAGAGTATTCATCCGTGTCTATTTCTCTAGACTACCGCAAGATATGTTTTCCAAGAGGTGAAGTAGGGCAGATGCTTAGTTTTTTGTAATTTTGCTCGGGTGAGAGGGTGACACATTATATATATTAATATATGAGCAACAAGAGAGAGAGATTATTCCTCAAGGGAATGGGTACGGCTATCGTAACCCCTTTTAAGCAAGATAAAAGTGTAGATTATAATACATTAGAGGCTCTAGTAGAGCGACAAATAGAGTGTGGTGCCGACTTCCTCGTCGTTTTGGGTACTACTGCTGAGACTCCCACGCTTAGCACGGCTGAGCAAGATGTCATTATCCATACTTGTGTAAAGGTCAATAATGGGCGAGTTCCTTTTGTCGTTGGGGCTTCGTCCAATGGCACTTTGAGGACAATTGATAGGCTCAAGACCATGCCAACAGAGGGCGTCGATGCTGTGCTCGTTGTATGCCCCTACTATAACAAGCCCTCTCAGGAGGGACTCTTTCAGCACTTCAAGGCTGTCTCTGAGGCTTCTCCGCTTCCTGTTATATTATATAATGTGCCTGCACGTACAGCGGTGAATATGCTTCCAGCCACTACCCTGCGATTGGCTACAGAGTGCCCTAATATTATAGGAATTAAGGAGGCCAGTGGGATTGTAGGGCAGATAGACTTGGTGTCTAAGCAACGCCCTAAGGACTTCTTTGTGCTTGCGGGAGATGATACCATCACATTCCCACTTATGGCGATGGGTGTAGATGGCGTCATCTCTGTAATTGGCAATGTATTCCCAAAGCAATTTGGGCGCATGGTGCACCTAATGCAGGAGAAGCGATATGAGGAAGCGTTGGTGATTCATCACTTCTTTAAGGAGCTTTATGGACTACTTTTTGTGGATGGTAATCCTGTGGGGGTGAAGTGCGCTATGGCTCAGTTGGGACTTCTAGAGGAAGTTTTGCGATTGCCACTTGTGGAGATGCAAAGCCCTAATAGAGAGAAGATGGTGGAGGAGATGAAGTTACTATGTGCTTCGGAGATTATTAAAGGAGAATAATTAATTTGGTACAAGATTAAATGGATCACACTACAACAAAAAAGACAGGAGCGGGGGGCGTAACGCTACAGTTGATAGCGATGAATTTCTTGCAGTTCGCAGTCTGGGGGGCTTGGCTTATTTCTTTGGGCGCATACCTAGGAGGCACACTACAGTTTAGTGGAATACAGATTGGTAGCTTCTTTGCTACGATGGGTATTGCGGCTCTCTTTATGCCTACTCTGATGGGTATAATTGCAGATAAATGGATTCCTGCTGAGCGATTGGTTGCCATCTGTCATCTTTTTGCAGGCGTGCTAATGGTGTACGCTGCTCAGAGAGTAGACTATTTCGGGCTGTACACCTTTGTCCTACTTAGTGTCTGCTTCTATATGCCCACACTGGGGCTTACCAATGCGGTTGCCTATAGCAAGCTCAATGAAGCCAATCTTGATACCGTGAAGCACTTTCCCCCAATTAGGGTATTTGGTACTATTGGTTTTATTGTAGCGATGCTCGTAGTAGACTGGAGTGGTGTGAAGATGACCAATATTCAGTTTTATATCTCAGCTGGACTCTCCTTTGTGCTGGCGTTATTTATGCTTACCTTCAGACCTACTCCTATAGTCGACAAAGTGGAAAAAGCCAATCGCACGCTTGTAGAGAAGCTCGGCTTGCAGGCTTTTGCGCTCTTTAAGGAGCGGAGGATGGCTATCTTCTTTATCTTCAGCATGCTTTTGGGGATTTGCTTGCAGATAACCAATGGATACGCCAACGACTACCTCACCAATTACTTTGGCAAGATGCCCGAGTATGCCAATAGCTTTGGGGTGAAGTATTCAGGTACACTGATATCCATCTCTCAGATATCCGAGGCGTTGTGCATCTTGATGATTCCTTTCTTTCTTAGGAAATATGGCATCAAGGCAGTGATGCTGATAAGCTTATTCGCTTGGGCTTTGAGGTTTGGCTTCCTAGGGTTTGGTAATCCTGGAAGCGGGGTGATTTTACTTATCCTCTCCATGCTCGTCTATGGAGTGGCATTTGACTTCTTCAATATCTCTGGTTCACTCTATGTGGACAAGAATACGGATGTAAGCCTGCGCAGTAGTGCCCAAGGCGTATTCCTGATGATGACCAATGGATTTGGTTCGTTTATAGGTTCGTATGTGGCAGGATGGGTCGTAGATAAGTGGGGTTATCCTTACTCGTGGTACATTTTTGCTGCCTATGCGCTGACAATTACGATTGCATTTTATTTCTTATTTCAAGATAAATCCAAAGACAAAATAGCGTATGAACATGCTTGAATTATTGAGGACACGCCGCTCCATCCGTAAGTTTGATAGGAGTAGGGCTGTGCCAGACGAAATACTAGAACGCATCTTAGAGGCAGGGCATATAGCACCTTCGGCATGCAATAAACAGCCTTGGCATTTCTATCTGATCAAGAGTCAGGAGGCTAGGGAAAAGGTATGGGCATGCTATGATCGACCATGGGTACAGGATGCTTATGCCTATGTCTTGATTACAGGCGAGGTGGATCAGTGTTGGACTTATCCCGATGGATTAGGCGATACATCACTCTATACCGACTGTGCTATTGCAACAACTAGTATGATGCTACAGGCAACAGCCGAAGGGGTAGGGACCTTGTGGATCTGTAATTTTGATAGACCTAAGTGCTGTGAGCTGTTTGGGCTGGATGTCAATAGCCGACGCCCGATAAGTTTCCTCGCTATAGGCTACCCCGATGAGGATACTTCTACACTGCCTTTCAAGCGGAAAAAAATGGAGGAGATCCTAACCATACTCTAAAACACACCATATAAATTTAATACTTATGAGAGCATTGACAAAAGATGAAGTGGTAGTATTGGAGCACAATAACTGCCACTCCGATGATTGGACTCTGATAACAGTGGCAGAGGGGTTCGACCCTATGTGCTGTAGGGATGTTGTATTCATAGGGCAGTGTACTATCGGAGACCTAAGTGGGAGCCGAACCAATGAATACGGCGTGCCTATACCTAATGGAATCCGTTCGGCACGTATTCATGAGTGTACTATTGGTGATGGTGTATGTATTGACCATATACACGACTGCTTGTCTCGCTATGATATTGGAGACCATGTAACCATAACCAATGTGGATGTGGTGGCAATGAAGGGAGAGAGTTCTTTCGGTGTAGGTGTAAGAGCTTCTGTGCTAAATGAGACAGGCGGTATCGAGGTGCCTATCTCTCGGAACTTAAATGCCCAAACAGCCTATATGCTTACCTTGATGAGCTTCCAAGATAGAGCGTTGAGAGTGCGCTTAATAGAGCTGATTGATGCAGAGTCTGAAGCGGTGCGCTCTACTAGGGGGATAATCGAGGAACATGTGGAGATAAAAAACACGGGTTCCATTGTTAATGCTTTCGTGGGGGCTTATGCCACAATTGAAGGCGCTACTAAACTGGAAAATTGTAGTCTATGTAGTAGTGTGGAGCACCCGATACGTATAGGATACAATGTTCAGGGGCGTGATTTTATTGCTTCTTTGGGCGCAATGATTGGTGGTAGCTCCATTGTAGAGCGCTGCTTTGTAGGTCAATCGTGCCATATAGACCACTTATTTTCGGCTCATGATTCGTTGATATTTGCCAATTGTAATCTAGAGAACGGTGAGGCTTGTGCTATCTTCGCTGGACCATTTACTGTCTCCAGCCACAAGAGTAGCTTGCTGATAGCTGGGCACTTCTCGTTCCTCAATGCAGGTAGTGGTTCCAATCAGAGCAATCACCTCTATAAACTAGGTCCTATCCATCAGGGCGTAGTAGAGCGTGGTTCCAAGACAAGTTCGGATTCGTATGTCTTATGGCCCTCTCGGATTGGTGCATTCACCTTGGTTATGGGGCGACACGTACATAATGTAGATACAACCGACTTCCCATTTAGTTATCTGATAGAGTCGGAAAATAAGAGTTTCCTTGTTCCTGGTCGTAGCCTACTTAGTGTGGGTACAATGCGTGACGCTAAGAAGTGGCCAGCAAGAGATAAACGCCCCAAGAGCTCTCGTCCAGACTGTATCAACTACAACCTCCTTAGCCCCTTTACCATTGGCAAGATGGAGTGTGCCTACAACAAACTAAAAAGTCTTCAAGACTTTCTTGGACTACACGACCACGTCTATGCTTTTAATAATATCTTCATCAAGTCGAGTAGCCTAAAGCGAGGTCTGGAGACTTATCGCTGGGGTATTGAGAAGTTTGTCGGGAACTCCCTTATCCAGAGAATACAAGATAAATTTGGAGATAAAGCCATCTCCTCCCAAGAGGAGTTGCTCACAGCCCTTCGCCCCGATCATACAGAAGGAACAGGTGAATGGATAGATATGAGTGGTATGATAGCTCCTATCCAGGGGATACACGAGATTATTCGTAAGATAAAGTCTGGCGCCCTTGCCACACTTCCGGAAGTAAATAGTGCGGTGCGTGATCTCCACAGTCGGTACTACGATTTGGAATGGGACTGGAGCTATGAACTGCTGTGCCGGTGGTTCGGAGAACCATTGTCAGCTTCTAAGGTAGTGGAGATAATAGAAAAGTGGCTTCGTGCTGTGGTTGCGATAGACCAGGCACTACTGAATGATGCGCATAAGGAGTATAATATCATAGGTAGGGTAAACCTTGGTATTCAGCCTGATAATGAGATGAATAGATCTTATGGAGAGCAGATAGAAGAGGAGTTTAGTCACAATTCTATTGTGCTCTCAGTACAAGAGCATATTGAGCGCAAGCGAGCCCTAGCTTCGGCTGTTTTGGCTCAATTATCCGGATTATGCTAGTTAATTTTCTACCAATATAAAGGGAATTAGAGTGTTACGGCACAAAAATATAGCTCAAGATTTCGGAAAGCCAATTAAAAATGCTATCTTTGCAATCCGATTACTTTGTGGACGAGAATAACGCTGCTCGGAATGGGAGCGGTGGGAAGTATATAACGATTGTAAAGACATAGATATCATGACTAAAGCAGAGCTCGTAGGAGAGATCTCAAGAAAGACAGGTCTGGAGAAAAAGCAGGTGATGGATACCGTAGAGACCCTGATGGATGTAGTGAGCAATAGCCTCTCAGCGGGTGAGCCGGTATATCTCCGTGGTTTTGGAAGTTTTATCATCAAGCAGCGTGCAGCTAAGACCGCTCGTAATATCACTAAGAATACTACGATTCAATTGCCTGCACGTAAGGTACCAGCGTTTAAGCCTTCTAAGACATTGTCTGTAAAGGTAGATAAGAAGAATGCCTAAGACTAGGCAAAATTGATAACAACTAATATAGATTTGTAATATGCCAAGCGGAAAGAAGAGAAAGCGTCATAAGATGGCCACGCACAAGCGTAAGAAGAGACTGCGTAAGAACCGCCATAAGAAGAAGTAATAACACTTTTGAATATGGTGTGACTCCAGCATGAGTACCCAACTGGGCATAGATTGGTGGCTATGAAGCTACAACAGGCATGCTAAGAAAGCATAAGCTCTTGGAGAGGTTGCCGCCTACTTGTATTAGGTACAGCGACGACTCCAAGGGCTTATCTGCTTTATTGGGGAAAGGGAATATACTGGAGAACTGAAGTTTATTAATTTATTATTTACCAAAACTCGCGTGAAAAGTGAACTAATCATAGATGTTAGACCTAAGGAGGTCTCCATTGCTGTCCTGGAGGATAAGCGACTGGTGGAGCTCCAGAGGGAGAAGCAAAATATTGCTTACTCCGTGGGCGACATCTACCTCGGCAGGGTGAAGAAGATCATGCCAGGTCTGAATGCGGCTTTCGTAGATATCGGGCACAAGAAGGAGGCTTTTCTCCATTACCGTGATCTAGGAGCTAGCTTCAGGACTGCAAAGATCTTTATCCAGGCACAGAGGAAGTATGGCAAGGGCTTTTCTCCCGAGAGGGTAAGGTTGGAAAAGGAGATTGACAAGGCTGGGGCTATCGCAGATATGCTTCAGCAGGGTGATGAGCTGATGGTGCAGATTACCAAAGAGGCAATTTCGACCAAGGGACCAAGAGTTTCTTCGGAGCTGTCGTTTGCGGGTCGATACCTCGTGCTTATCCCATTTGCCGACAAGGTGTCGGTCTCACAAAAGATAAGAGCAGCTGAGGAGAGGCAAAGGCTCAAGCAATTAATCCTCAGTATTAAGCCCACCAATGTATCCGTAATAGTAAGGACATCGGCTGAGGGCGTAAAGGTGGCAGAGCTTGACCACGAATTGCGTTCGCTTGTCAAGAAATGGCAGACTACGGTAGAGAACTTAGGTAAAGAACCAGAGCAGGAGCAACCCAAGGGCAAGAAGGGGAAGCAGAATAATAAGCCTGCAGTGTGGATGCTACATCAGGAGAGCACTCGCCTTCTGAGTCTATTGAGGGATACCTATAGCTCGTCATTTAAGGAGATATGGATCAATGACAAATCGCTCGTACAAGAGACAGCTGATTACATTGATCTAATCGATCCAGGGCACGGTAATATCGTAAAGCTCTATGAGGGACAGAAGCCCATCTTTGATTACTATGAGGTAAGCCGACAAATCAAGCATCTATTTGGTAAGACTGTTACTTACAAGAGTGGAGCATACCTTGTGATAGAGCAGACAGAGGCGATGCATGTAGTCGATGTAAATAGTGGCAATCGCTCTCGAGGTTCTAAAGAACAGGAAGAGACTGCGGTAGATGTCAATCTCTCTGCAGCAGAGGAGATTGCTCGTCAGATGAGGCTGCGAGACCTAGGTGGTATCATTATTATCGACTTTATCGATATGGCTCAAGCCGCCAATAGGCAGAAGCTATTTGAGCATATGAATGAGTACATGCGAAATGATCGTGCAAAGCATACTATTTTGCCTATTACTAAGTTTGGTCTGATGCAGATTACACGACAGCGTGTGCGCCAAGCTACAAAGATTGAGACAGAGGAGGTATGCCCTACCTGCCATGGTAAGGGACAAGTACAGCCCACTATTTTCTTTACCGATCAGGTAGAAGAGATGGTGCGTAAGCTGGCTAATGAAGAGAAGATCAATAAGTTTGCCCTCCATCTCCATCCATATGTGGCTGCCTATCTTACTAAGAAAAAAGGTTTCCTAGGTGGGTCGATACTCACATCATGGCGTTCGAAGTACGGCAAGGGTATTAATGTGATACCTGATGAGTCATTGGGGATGCTTGATTATGAGTTCTACGACTCTGATAAAAACGAACTCTCTTATCTCCTTGAGCCTGAGGATGACAATGAGAGAGAGGACAAAGAGGATTTAGGAAAATAGATAATTATCGCTTTTCCAACCTTCTCCCATAGGGAGAATTTAAGCGTAACTACTCGAAGTGGAGCTATCGGAGATCACCGACAGTTCCACTTCTTCTTGATATTGTGCTTGGTTGCTGATGCTCTTTTTGTACCTTTGCGGCTCTAAATTACAATTAATACTGTTGGTTATGACTTTTATATTAATGCCAATTGTTTTTGTGCTAGGTGTTATAGGTATCGCTTTTGAGGATAAACTGCATATCAATAAGAGCGCAATAGCGCTTCTTATGTGCGTTATTCTTTGGGGGCTGCTTATTGTAACTTACCATGGGAATTATTCTAACGAACTCTTTCGTACTTTCCTAGAGCACAATCCTGCTCTTGCCGATGCCTCTCGGATAGATAAGGCTCAGGCTTATGTTGCAGAGTCTCTTAACATCCACTTGGGCGATGTGGCGGGGACTTTGTTTTTTGTTCTTTGCTCCATGCTTATTGTTAATACCGTAGACCGATATGGAGGATTCAAAGAGATTGCTGCGAAGCTTGCTACAGCCAATAAGCGTAGGCTTATATGGCATATTGGTTTTCTTGCCTTTTTCTTCTCAGCTCTCTTGGATAATCTTGCAGCTGCCATTGTGGTTATTGCTATTATTCGAAAACTGGTGCCGGATAAGACAGATCGCATGAAGTATGCTTGTATTTCTGTAATCGCGTGTAATGCAGGAGGCTCTTGGAGCCCAATCGGTGACGTGACCACATTGCTCCTTTGGCAGAGCGGATATATCACTCCTTTTGTACAGATTAGTCGTCTGTTTATTCCAGCTTTAGTCAATCTACTAGTCCCTCTTACTATTAGTCACTTCTGGTTGTTTAGAAAAGGTGATCAGCTACGTCAAGTGACTCCTCCTCTCTTTGCCAATAAGCACAAAGTAGAATTGCCAGGCACTACTCGAGTAACCGTCTTTATTATTGGGTTCTTGTCGCTCGTTATGGTGCCAGTCTATGAAGTGCTATTTGGTATACCAGCATATATGGGAGCTATCATTGGTCTAATCATCCTCTGGATCTACACCGATCGGATGCAGCTTCGTTTGGAGAATGCAGAGGATCTAAAGGTAGTTCACTTGCTCAAGGATGCCGATCTCTCTTCTCTCTTCTACTTCCTCGGGGTGCTTATGTCTGTGGCAGCTCTTATCACTGGAGGGCAATTGGCAGTAGCTGGTGGGTATTTAGAGCGAGTTACTGCTCTATCAGGAAACCAATTTGCTGATACTTCATTTCTCGCTGCTATCTTAGGTGTACTGAGCTCCGCAGTAGATAATGTGGCTCTTGTCGCCGCTACGATGGGTATGTTTCCTACTGGATATAATGCCGCTATGGTCGTGGATGGCTCATTTTGGCTCTTCCTTGCTTATGCAGCGGTCACGGGTGGTAGTTTGCTGATTATCGGTTCTGCTACTGGAGTTACTGTGATGGGACTAGAGGGCGTGACCTTTGGCTATTATCTAAAACGCTTTTCCGGTCTCGCTCTGGTTGGCTACATAGCAGGGGCTATGGTCGCTTTGATGTTAGTGTGAAGCAGATTAGTCTAGGGAGAATACGATACATTTAGGTCACTTATTACTTCTCAATAGCGACGTTGATACATCTCTATTGAGGAGTAATTGCTTATATCGTGATTACAAATTTGATAATCACCTATTTCCACTCGTTATTTGTGCCAAAAAGTGTAGGATAGGTGGGGATAAATTTGTAATTTTGTGGGAATTATAGTGCTCGGCTATTGGGAGAGGTAGCTTTGTGGTAGTTGGATATATAATTGATGATGGATAGCAAGGATAAGAAAATGGTGGTAGCGGTGCTAGACTTCGGTAGTAGTGCTATCAAGTTGGCTGTTGCAGAGAAGGAGCTGTCGGGAGACTCAAAGATTCCAAGAGATAGATTCAAGGTGATTTATCTTGATACAGAGCCCTCTGAAGGTGCTGTGCAGCGTGGCGTAGTATTTAATCTCTCTGAGACTTCTGAGAAGGTGCGTAACCTATTGGTGCGTGCCGAGGAGGAGATAGGGGTTAAGATTACCAATGTGCATGCTAATATTTCAGGTCAGGGTTTGCACTCGCTTCTGGCAAAGATGTCGGAGGAGTATTCATCACCTCACGAGATAACTGATGAGGATATTCGGAATATCTGGAGTGCTCTGGACGAGGAACCAGGTAAGCTTTATCTCTATTCTGATCCTGCTTTTGCTCGTTTCGTAGTCAATGGTAGTGTTGTGCAGCGTCCAGTGGGTGTTAAGGCTATGAAACTGGAGATGAGTATTCAGGCTGTAGTGACAGAGTCTTTTGTAGGAGACAACGTGGAGGAAGTCGTATCAGGAAAGCTAGGGCTTGGATTACCTCCTTTTCTTGTAGGCGCTATTGAACTTAGCAAGAGAGCTCTTACGCCAGAACAAAAGAGGATAGGTTCGGCTATGATAGACTTCGGTGCAGAGACTACTACTGTTTGTTACTTCAATCACGGAGTACTAGAGTCACTAAGAGTGCTACCGATGGGTGGTAATCAATTGACATATGACCTTACATCACTGGATATTAGTCCTGAGGAAGCGGAGCGCATCAAGCTTACTAGTGGTTCGCTTACATTGGATACCAGCGATAAAGAGGAGCTAACGGTTAAGGCTCCAGATATGCGTACGGATAAGAGGGTTTCTCGCTATAAGGTCAACCAGTTTATCGAGGCGCGCACACGAGAGATTATTGATAATGTAAAGGCTATTATCGCTCGTGCAAAGGGCGCCGATGACGATTATAGACTGCCTGGAGGTATTGTTATTACGGGTGGTGCTTCTCGACTTGCAGGACTTGTAGAGTATGTTAAGGAACAGTTCGGAGGAGAATTGAGTGTAAAGCAGGTAGGAACAGGTTTCTTTCCTGATGCTAATAATGAGGAGCTTATCAATAATCCCGAGTTCCATTCTGTCTATGCACTATTATACCAAGCCGATGAGGATGCAACATTGGCTGTGGAGGTAGAACGACCTGCCCATGTGACTCAGCCAGAGACGCCAATTGTAGTTACACCGGTCGAGACTGAAAACAATGAAAAGGCTCCTACTGTTATAGAAACTGCTACTCTATTCGACGAAGAGGAGATGGAGGAGATGATAGAGGATGAAACTCCAGTAAAAGAGGTTCTGCCTACACCGAAGAAGACAAAGAAGAAAGCTGCAAGGAAGGGTAGCTTTTGGGGGTCTATTGGTAAGGGGATAACAGACCTCTTTGCAATGCAAGGTGATGAGTCACAACTGTCTGATGATGAGGATTGATAGAGGAGAATATGATGGGAGATTTTGTAGAAGGCGTATTGCCAATAAAGGATAAAGCTAAGAACCAGCGTACAATCATCAAGGTAATTGGCGTAGGTGGCGGTGGTGGCAATGCTGTGAACTATATGTATAAGCAGGATGTGGAGAATGTCTCCTATTTGCTCTGTAATACCGACCAGCAGCATCTCAATGCCTGTGATGTGCCTCATACTATATGCCTCGGAGAAAAGACAACTAAAGGTCTTGGTGCTGGCAATAATCCTCGTCTAGCACATGATGCTGCCGAAGAAAGCGAGCAAAAGGTGCGTGAAGCACTTAGCGATGGTACTGAGATGGTCTTTATTACGGCTGGTATGGGAGGTGGCACAGGTACGGGAGCAGCTCCTGTAATTGCTCGCATCGCTAAGAGTATGGGTATCCTTACGGTAGGTATCGTGACAATTCCCTTCCTGTTTGAGGGACGTAGTAAGATTCTTCAGGCTATCGATGGCGTAGAGGAGCTTAAGAAGAATGTAGATGCCATACTTGTGGTCAATAACGAGTTGTTGAATAAGATTTATCCCGACTTAAGGATGACTGAGGGCTTTCGTAAGGCGGATGAGACACTTACCACGAGTACCCGTTCTATCTCTGAGATGATTACTATTCCTGGTATCGTGAACCTCGACTTTAATGATGTTAAGACTACTTTGGAGTCGGGCGGGGTATCGATTATTACTCGCGGCTTCGCTAGCGAGGAGGAAGGTCTCAAAAAGGCGATGCAAGAGGCTCTAGACTCTCCACTTCTCAATACTTCTAACTTTAGCCAGGCTACTAGGTTGCTGATACAAGTGACCTATAAACATGATCATGAGCCAACGACCAAGATGGCGGAGGAGCTCAAGGATATGACTGCCAAGGTGACGACTAAGTTCGACTTTATCTGGGGTATGAGTGAGCGTAATGATGATACGATGGAGAATGACCTGGGCTTCATATTGCTTGCTTCAGGCTTCGACGATAGTGTCATGATTGCAGATGAATATCAGGATGAGATACCTCGTAGAAGCAAAGAGGAGGAGGAGAAGACGATTGGTAATTACTACGGTAGTGACCTATCGCAAGCTAATACTTACAAGGAGTATGAGACTGTGATCTTCACTGACGAACTGATGGTCAATAATGGTTTTATCTCACTTGTTAATCAGCGCCCTACACTTACCCGCTCTAAGGAGCAGCTTGAGACTATCAAGCAGTTCCTTGATGGGGATAATGGATTTGGTAATTGGAGTGCACAACCAGTAATCTCCTATCCAAGGGAGAATAAGCCTGTAACAAAGTCAAATACTGGTGCTACTACCGGTGGAGTAATTAAGTTTGGTGACGATTAAATAATAGAATATATGGGACTTGTAGAACAAGTAAACGAAGGAATTAAGCAGGCAATGCTGAGCCGTGACAAGGTAAGACTAGAGGCTCTGCGTGCTATGAAGAAAGAGTTTCTCGAGGCAATGACTGCCAAAGGTGCCACGCATGAGCTAGGTGACGATCAAGCACTTAAGATTGTGGCTAAGCTGGTGAAGCAGAGAGAGGAGAGCGCTAGTCTCTATCGCGATGCTGACCGATTAGAACTTGCCGAAGCAGAGGAAGCAGAGGCAGAAGTATTTAAGGGGTTCCTCCCCGCACAGCTCTCCGAGTCTGAGATAGAGGAAAAAGTAAAAGAGATTATTGCACGTCTTGGTGTAACCGATATCAAGGGAATGGGTCAGGTCATGGGCGCTGCTACAAAGGAGTTAGGAGCTTCGGCAGAGGGTAAGGTAATCTCACAAATAGTAAAGAAGCTATTATCATAAGCGAGACATATTATAAGCTGTTTTATATAGACGTTTTTTATCATGAATGTAATCACTAAGACCATCACAATGGGTGATGGACGCACCATTACAATTGAGACTGGCAAGCTAGCTAAGCAAGCCGATGGTGCCGTAACTGTTCGCATGGGCAACACCGTATTGTTGGCAACGGTTACTGCTGCACAGGATGCTAATCCTGGGGTAGATTTTATGCCTCTTCAGGTAGAGTATAAGGAGAAGTTCTCCGCTATTGGTCGTTTCCCTGGAGGTTTTACTCGTCGAGAGGGTAGGGCTTCCGACTATGAGATTTTGATTTGTCGTTTGGTAGATAGGGCACTCCGTCCACTATTCCCAGAGGATTACCACGCCGAGGTATTTGTTAATATCATCCTCTTTAGTGGAGACGAGAATGAGCTTCCTGATCAGTTAGCTGGTTTGGCAGCTTCAGCCGCACTCGCAGTGAGTACCGTGCCTTTCCAAGGACCTATCTCTGAGGTGCGTGTGATTAGGCTTGATGGTAAATTCATAGTAAATCCTTCTAAGGAGCAACTCGATAGAGCTGATCTGGATCTAATGGTGGCAGCCACACTGGACAACATCATGATGGTCGAGGGTGAGATGAAAGAGGTTCAGGAGGCAGATATGCTCGAGGCTATCAAGGTTGCTCACGAGGCTATCAAGGAGCAGTGCCAGGTTCAGATCGACTTGATGAATGAGTGTGGTACTAACGAGAAGCGTACCTACAGCCACGAAGATAACGACGAAGAGCTAAGGAATAAGGTACATGAGTTCTGCTACGATAAGGCATACGCTGTAGCAACTTCAGGTACTTCTAAGCACGAGCGTACCGATGCTTTCGCGCAGATTGTAGCAGACTTCAAGGCTCAGTTTACTGAGGAAGAGTTAGCTGAGAAAGAGGGTATGATTAACCGTTACTACCATGCTGTAGAGAAAGAGGCAATGCGCCGTATGATTCTAGACGAAGGCAAGCGCCTTGATGGTCGTGATACCAAGACCATCCGTCCAATTTGGTGTGAAGTGGACGCACTACCAGCACCTCATGGTTCATCTATCTTTACCCGTGGAGAGACACAGGCTCTAGCAACTGTTACCCTAGGTACTAAGAGCGATGAGAAGCTTGTCGATGATGTTCTTAATTATGGAAAGGATCGTTTCCTACTCCACTATAACTTCCCACCATTCTCTACGGGGGAGGCACGCCCACAGCGTGGTGTAGGTCGTCGTGAGATTGGTCATGGTAACCTTGCACAGCGTGCACTCAAGGCAGTAATTCCTGCCGACTATCCATACGTTATCCGTATCGTTAGTGATATCTTAGAGAGTAATGGCTCATCATCAATGGCAACTGTATGTGCTGGAACCCTAGCACTTATGGATGCAGGTGTGAAGATTGAGAAGCCAGTGAGCGGTATCGCTATGGGTCTGATCTCAGAGAATAAGGGTCAGAACTATGCTATCCTCTCCGATATCCTAGGAGACGAGGATCACCTTGGTGATATGGACTTCAAGGTAACTGGTACTCGTGATGGAATCACTGCTACTCAGATGGATATCAAGGTAGATGGTCTTAGCTATGAGATTCTGGAGAATGCATTGGCTCAGGCTAAGGCAGGACGTATGCATATCCTCGATAAGATTACCTCAACAATTGCTGAGCCACGTGCCGACTTCAAGCCTCAGACTCCTCGTATCGTGACTATGCGTATACCTAAGGAGTTTATTGGAGCTGTCATTGGTCCTGGTGGTAAGATTATCCAGAGCATACAGGAGGAGAGTGGCGCTAGTGTAAATATCGAGGAGGTAGACAATGTAGGTCTCATCGAGATTGCCGCTGCAGGTAAGGCTCCTATCGATAAGGCACTTGAGATGATCAATGCTATCGTAGTTATTCCAGAGGTTGGTAAGGTATACGAGGGTAAGGTAAAGAGCGTTATGCCTTACGGTGCTTTCGTTGAGTTCTTGCCTGGCAAGGAAGGTCTACTTCATATCTCTGAGTGGGATTGGAAGCGCTTCGATACCATCGAGGAGACAGGTGTAGAGGAAGGTCAGAAGCTCAATGTAGTACTTCTTGAGATTGATCCAAAGACAGGCAAGTTCCGTCTCTCTCGTAAGTCTCTCTTGGAGAAGCCAGAGGGGTGGGTAGACCGTCCAGAGCGCCCTCGCAACGATCGTCCTCGTAATGACCGTCCACGTGGCGACCGTGGTGATCGTAACAATAACCATCGCAACAACGACTAATCGTCTTCCATATAAACTTAATGAGTGATTATTTGTAGGTTTAGAGACCTCATAATCACTCTAAGTATTTGAGATATCTCCGCTATAGAGGGCTTTTGTCTCCTCTGTAGTGGAGATTTTATTGATACTCAAGTAGAACGGATGATAATGCTCTCTCCTAAAAATATTTAGTAACTTTGTGATGGGTAAGAGTGTAACTAATAATCAACATTAAATATAGTTTTGATATGAAGAATGTATTGAAGGTTGTGCTTGCTGTTGCGACAACTACTATCGCTTTGGTAGCTTGTGGTAAAGGCTCTAGCACTATCGTGGATCACCCGTATAATGCTGGGATCAACGTCATACCTATGCCTGCATCTATAGAGGCTAAAGGTGAGGGTGGCTTCGAGCTAACCAAAAATGTCTCTTTCGTTGCTGATGGTGAAGAGCTAACGAAGATTGCTAAGTTCTTTGCTTTGAAAATTAAGGGCTCTACTGGTTTTGAGCTACAGACAATTCCCGCAAGTAAGAACCCAAAGCAGGAGATTGCTTTTGCTCTTGTTGGTGCCGATATTGTACCAGCTGAGGAAGGGTATACACTGGATGTATCTAGTGAGGGTATCAAGATTCAAGCTCAGACACCTAGAGGTATTTTCTGGGGTATGCAGACACTACTCCAACTCCTTCCTGCCGAGATTGAGAATCGTGATGTGATTCGTAACGTGGATTGGAAGATTCCTTATGTGTCTGTCATAGACGAGCCTCGATTTGGATATAGAGGACAGCACCTTGATCCATGCCGTCACTTCCTTACTGTAGAGGAGACCAAGAAGTTTATCGACGTACTATCTATGCTCAAGATCAATAAAATGCACTGGCACCTCACTGATGATCAAGGTTGGAGGGTCGAGAGCAAGGTATTCCCTAAGCTGAACGAGATTGCAAGCAAACGTATAGAGGGCGATGGCAGTACCTAC
Source organism: Porphyromonas levii (assembly GCF_018206105.1). Lineage (NCBI taxonomy): Bacteria > Pseudomonadati > Bacteroidota > Bacteroidia > Bacteroidales > Porphyromonadaceae > Porphyromonas > Porphyromonas levii. The sequence goes on along the minus strand of NZ_JADRGN010000007.1, from coordinate 13,879 downwards.
GGACCATTCTTCTATACTCAAGAAGAGATTAAAGACATCGTGGCTTATGCCAAGGAGCGCTATGTAGAGGTAATTCCCGAAATCGAGTTCCCTGGGCACAATGTAGGTGTGATTACTGCATATCCTGAACTAGGGTGCTGGGGAGAGGAGTTCCCTTATGAGGTGCGTAATATCTGGGGTATCTCCGACGAGGTTCTATGCGCAGGTAATGACAAAGTCTTTGAGTTTGCCGAGAAGATTCTAGATGAGATTATACCATTATTTGATAGTGAGTATTTCCACATCGGTGGTGATGAAGCACCAAAGCGTATTTGGGCTAAGTGTCCTAAGTGCCAAGCTCGTATCAAAGCCGAAGGTCTCAAGGATGAATATGAGCTACAGAGCTACTTTATCCATAGAATAGAGGAGATCGTACTAAAACACGGTAAAAAGATGATAGGCTGGGAGGAGATTCTCGAGGGCGGTCTCGCTCCTAGTGCTATCGTGATGAGTTGGACTGGTGAACAGGGTGGTATCACCTCTGCAAATATGGGACATGACGTAATAATGACTCCTGCGAGCGCAGGACTGTATGTCGATCATTATCAGGGAGATCCAGCTATTGAGCCACAAGCTATTGGCGGATTCTCTACCCTAGAGAAGGTGTATAGTTACAATCCAATCCCTGAAGCTATTCATGCAGATAAGCGTCACCATGTGCTTGGAGTGCAGGCGAACCTATGGGCAGAGTACTTCTATGAGAGTTGGCAGAACGAGTACCACGCTTTCCCTCGTGAGATAGCTGTCGCAGAAGTAGGTTGGACTCCGCTAGAGAAAAAAGACTTCGCCGACTTTGAGCGTCGACTTCAGAATATGCAGAAGCGACTCGACTACCACGATATGATGTATTACATCCCACAGCCTGAGCAACAAGGATTGGGCGGAAGCATCAATACAGTAGCATTTGTGGATAGCACTACCCAGGAGTTTAAGACCAGTGGACATGTGTACAAGATCATTTATACCCTCGATGGTTCGGAGCCAACCGCAGATAATGGTACCGAGTACACGAAGCCACTCACCTTTACAGATGATGCTACTCTAAAGATAAGGTCGCTTGTGTTAGGGGGCAAGATGAGCCCAGTACGTGAGATCAATATTCTCAAGCAGTCTTATGAACCAGCTATTGCTCAGCCAGAGGATGCTGGAATCGCCAAGGGTATTAACTTCGGTATCAAGCATGGTCGCTTCACTAATACCGATGAGGTACTAGCACTTCCTACTGATAGTCTAGACTGGACGGAGGGTATTGCCTTCTCTAAGACAGGTCAGCCATTCTATATCGAGGATCGACTAGAGCACCTTATGTCTAATGTAAATCACTTTGGCGGAATCTATGAGGGCTATATCAATATCCCAGAAGACGGCGTGTACCGCTTTTGTTCATTGCACCACAAGCTCTGGCTCAATGATCAGTTAGTCGTCAATAATGAAGGAGAAGTGATGAAGACCGCTCGCCACGATATTTCTGTAGCGCTTGGTAAGGGGTTACATAAGATTAAGATTGTGACTATTGGAGAGATCCAAGGCGGATGGCCTACTTTCTGGAACGATGTTCGTCTCCGTTGGTCTCGTATGGATAAGGGCGAGGCTCTCGACTTTATTCCAGATGAAGATTTCTTTCATTCAGTGAAGTAACTAGTGTTTTGTGCTTAATGATAAAGGCGGGCAGTATCCATTTGGTGCTGCCCGCCTTTATTATTACTTTTGCCGTATGAATGTATCAGAAGAATATGCAAGCTTTGTAGCCGATCAGTGCTCTGGCGCTGGAGAGATAAGGCTGCGCAAGATGTTTGGAGCTTATTGCCTATATTGCAATGATAAGGTAGTGGCTTTTCTTGTTCACGATGAGTTTTTGCTCAAGCCTACCGAGGCGGTTCGTCCGCTACTCAAAGAGGTGGAGGAGAAGGAGCTATTCCCAGGCTCCAAGGGCTTCTTCTGTATTACAGATATTGATAATCATCGGTACATGTCGGATATCGTACGGGCTACATACGAAGCACTCCCTATGCCCAAGCCTAAAAGACCTAAGAAACCTATAAAAGGCGATGGACTTGAGAAGATTATCAATGAACGCTAGTGGTAAAATGGTTGAGACCTTGCCTATGTGCAACATAAAAGGACTACGCAAATCTTGCTTTTGCGTAGTCCTTTCATCTTCTTACTGTGCTGCTATTTCTGGTTGTAGCAACCGTAGTTTTTCAGGCGATTTCCCATGATCTACGTCGATAAGATAGCGCCCACCAGGGATAGCTTCACCATCGATAATAGCTTGGGTAATCAAGTCCTCTACATACTGAGCAATGGCTCGGTTGAGAGGTCGGGCACCGAGCTTAGGGTCATATCCTTTCTTAGCAAGAAATGCGCGTGCCTTTTCGCTGTACTCAACTGTAATCTCCAAGGCATCCAGTCTAGGCGCAAGTTCTTGCAGCTGAATGTCCACAATCGAACGGATAACCTCAGGGCTCAGAGCATTGAAGGTTACAATCTTATCTATACGATTAAGGAACTCAGGAGCAAAGCTCTTCCTAAGCATCTTCTGTATTACCTCCTGAGATAGTTTGCTCATCTCCTCTGCGCTTGCATCACGGAATCCTATGCCCGTACCGAAGTCATCGAGTTGGCGGGTACCTACATTGGAAGTCATGATGACAATGGTATTCTTGAAATTGACCTTTCTACCATTACTATCGGTGAGCACACCATCGTCCAGCAATTGCAGGAGGATATTGTGGACATCGGCATGAGCTTTCTCAATCTCATCAAAGAGAACCACAGAGTATGGCCTACGCTTAATCTTTTTCGTAAGTTCACCACCCTCGTCATAACCTACATATCCTGGAGGTGCTCCTACAAGACGGGAAACCGTATGTCGTTCCATAAACTCGCTCATATCCACTCGGATCATGGCATCCTCACTTCCGAATAATTCCTTAGCTAGGTTCTTGGCTAGGTGGGTCTTGCCCACACCTGAAGAGCCAAGGAATAAGAATGACCCAATTGGTTTCTTCGGATTACGTAGCCCTATCTTATTTCTCTGGATAGCACTAGCTATGGCATCGATTACATGATCCTGACCCTTTACCTTTGCTTTGAGCCTATCAGCCAGCCCTGCTAGCGATGCCAGATCGTCCTTGGTAAATGACTCCACTGGCACTCCGCTTGTGAGCGATACCACCTTTTGTATCTCCTCCACACCGACCATTACCTTCTGTGTAAGCATCTCGCCACGCTCCAGTCTAGCCTTGTATTGGTCAAACTCACTTATTGCTTCCTTCTCCTCATCGCGGTACCTTATAGCTAGCTCGTAGTCGCTCTCACTTACGGCTTTTTGCTTAAGGGCACGTGCCTCGTTAATCTTTGCTTCGAAGTGAGAGAGGTCAACCGGCTTTTGGTTTGCCATGAAGGCATAAGCCCCAGCTTCATCGATAGCGTCGATAGCCTTATCGGGGAAGAAACGATCCGTTACATATTGATCGGTGAGCTTTACCGCTGCCAATAGGGCATCGTCGGAATAAGTTACGTGGTGGTGCTCCTCATATCTAGGGCGTAGCTTGTGGAGTATCTCCAGGGTCTCTTTAGTATCAGGAGCCTCCACGACAATCTTTTGGAAACGGCGCTCCATAGCACCATCCTTCTCGATAGTCTTGCGGTACTCCTCCAAAGTTGTAGCACCTATTACCTTTATCTCGCCTCTAGAGAGAGCTGGTTTTAGAATATTAGCTGCATCGAGCCCACCTTGGCTATTGCCGCTACCCATGAGCGTGTGTATCTCATCGATATAGAGGATAATATCGGGATTAGCCCTTAGCTCCTTGATCATCCCTTTCATACGCTCCTCGAACTGACCTCTATACATCGAGCCCGCTACCATACTTGCCAAATCTATAGATATGATGCGCTTATTCAGTAGGGTAATAGGTACATCGTTGGCTACTATCTTTTGGGCTAAAGCCTCCACAATAGCTGTCTTACCCACACCGGGCTCTCCTAGAAGAATTGGGTTATTCTTCTTTTTCCGTGCTAATATCTGTGCTACGCGTTGGATCTCTCCATCACGTCCGTATATTGGGTCGAGCTTATTTTTCTTCGCAAGGTCATTGAGCCAAGTGCCATATTGGTCTAGGGTAGGGGTATCCGACTTGCCTTTACCTCCGCCTGTGGTGCCCTTATCCTTACTTGGCTCCTTGTTGCCCTCATGCTCCTCACCTTTGCCCTCGTCCTTGCTGAATAGTTCGCCGAGGTCATCGTCAGGATAATTGGGCATCGATGCCATCATATCTAGTCTATATTGTCTTGCTCTATCTTTCATATCTAAAAATCCCCTCATAAGTATCAACGTATACTCATGAGGGGATTGGTATAATTATGAAATCATCCTATTCCATAGGGAAACCACGTCTCCTCATGAGTCCTACTATCATATCTACCGCATAATCTATGCCAACAGACGATAGCTTAATAGACAGGTCATAATTGTCAGCCCTGCCCCAGTTCCGAGAGGTGTAATAGTTGTAGTACTCTCTACGATCTTTGTCCACCTTTTCCACTTCTGCTGTAGCATCGTCTATAGTCTCCATTCCGAGACGCTCTTGGATATGCTTAGCTCTCAGCTCTATATCATCTGCAATATAAACAGTCAGCAAGTGGGGATGTTCGCGAAGTACATAGTCTGCACATCTGCCGACAAATATGGCGGAACCCTTCGCCGCTAGTTTTTGGATGGTCTCAGCCTGGAGTGTGAAGAGATGATCATTGGAGAGGTAGTTATTGGTGTACATATAGAAGGGATTAGGCATACATAGAGTACTGCCTACTACTAGGGGAAGCTCGTAGACATTCTTTTCGTCTGCCTTCTCGAAGAGTTCTTTGCGGATATTGTTGTCCTCGGCAGCCTTGTCTAGTATCTCCTTGTCGTAGAGCATTACCTTGAGTCTCCTCTGTAGCTCACATGCAACCTTATAGCCTCCGCTTCCGAAAGAGCGTCCAATACAGATGGCGAAGGTATTGTCTGGGTAAATCATCTCATTCTCCATAATTCATCAAAAAAACTTCTTGGCAGGGAATTGCTCCATTACAGAGCGCTCTAGCTCTTCTCTAAACTTAGGGTGGGCGATGCTCACTAGTGCTTCTGCACGCTCTAGTTCGGTGCGTCCCGAAAGCTCTGCCACACCATACTCAGTTACCACGTAGTCAATATCATTGCGTAGGGTAGTGACTACGTTTCTATTACTTAGGGTAGGGGCGATACGGGATATCTCACCACCCTTTGCTGTAGACTGAATAGCGATGATGCTCTTACCTCCCTCAGAGATGCGTATACCACGGACATAGTCAAACTGACCTCCCGAGCCACTAAACATCTTGCCACCTACTTTCTCGGCACATACCTGTCCATACAGATCTACTTCAATACATGAGTTGATAGAGATCATGCGAGGGTTCTTACCAATAATATAAGGGTCATTCATCAGGTCTACAGGATATTGCTCGAAAAGCTCATTGCCATCTAGGAAGTCATACAGTGCTTGGTCTCCCATCGTAAAGGCAGCAGTCATCTTGCCTTGGTGTATGCCCTTGTATCTACCAGTGATTGCACCACTCTTGAATAGCCCTAGCACACCTGGAGTGAGTAGCTCAGTGTGAATACCAAGGTCGCTGTGGTTGGTTAGTAGCGATAGTACCGCATCAGGTAGCGCCCCAATACCAATCTGTAGGGTAGCCCTATCGGGTACGAGTTCTGCACAGAATGCCGCAATCTTCTTGTCTAAATCGCTTTGCTCAGCACTAGGAACAAGGTGTGGCTGTGAGCTATGCTCCACGATGACATCTATTTCATCAGCGGTAAGGAAATTATCTCCACCTACAAAAGGAAGTTGATTATTGACCACTGCCATTACCTTCTTGGCATATCTTGCAGCTGGAAGTCCAAAGTCGCTAGAAAGGCTGCAACTGTATCTGCCCTGATTGTCTGGAGGTGTTACTTGTAGGATAGCCCAGTCCGGCTCAAAAGTACCACCAGGAGCAAATAGAGATGGTACCTGAGAGAAGTGACGTGGGATAAAATCAGCACGTCCCTCATTCACTGCATCGCGCATCGCTTTGCCACTCATGAAAGGTGAGCAAACCCTTATGTGCTTCTCCATCCCTGGCTCCAAGTGCACTGGTGTACCTAGGTATATCAAGTGGAATAGCCTAAGGTTCGTAAAGCGCTCTTTTTGCCTTACAATCTCTTCTACCACACAATTGGGGGTTACTGCTCCATGTCCGAGCACTAGCTTTTCGCCATCCTTAATCTCTGCTACTGCCTCGCTGAGTGGCATTACTTTAGCTCTTTGCATATTACTACTTAATTCGGTATCCAAAAATTATTATAGGTTAGGTTGTACTCCCTCTCCACCCACAAATTTACCAAAATTGGCTATCGTGTGCAACAAACACTTCAGAATAAGCCTAACTCCCTTTGGCTTCTTGGGATAGAGCCCAAAGTTTCCTACGTTGGAAAGGAAAGTTTCCAAGGAGGGAACAGAAGTTTTCCATGCTTGGAAAGATTTCTTTCCAAGCATGGAAAATATTTTGGAAAATATGGTATTCCTGAAAATAGTACACAGTTTGTTTGTTATTCCTGTTATTGTATACACTTCTTTTTTGCAATCCTAAATGTGTACACACCCTGAGGGATGAGCCCTATGCTAGCCTCCTAACAACTCATTTATAGCAAGGCTAATCATCAGGTGTTGGCGATGTTTTAGCCTGAGAGGTTTGAGGATAAGAGTAATGTTTCCTCGACTAACTACAGTAACCCTTATAAGAAGGAGTATTTTCAATTCTATGAAGAAGGATATGCATTGGTAAATGAAACGCTGTTGGTATTCACATTTTACCCTCAAGAAACGAGACTAGATTGTAGGGCGAGAGGGTACGAGCCATTTTAGCTATATCGCCTTATTTTGTTACCTTTGTAGGAGTTTTTGAGTGGGTCTTACATCTGAGGTGTAAGGCTTGCTCCTTTTCGGTTGATAATCAATAGATAGGAGACTATATGAATATATCATTTTCGTGGTTGAAGAAGTATGTCGATTTCGATCTAACTCCAGATGAAGTAGGCAAGGTGCTTACCTCTATTGGCTTGGAGGTAGGTGGCGTAGAGGAGCGTGAGTCCGTACGTGGCGGATTGCGAGGTCTGGTAATAGGTAAGGTGCTTACATGTGTAGAGCACTCCAATTCTGATCATCTCCACGTCACCACCGTTGATATCGGCAGTGGTGAGCCACTTCAGATTGTCTGTGGTGCTCCTAATATTGCTGCGGGGCAGACTGTTGTGGTCGCTACGGTAGGGACAGTGCTCTACGATGGTGATGAGAGCTTTACCATTAAGAAGGGTAAGATCCGTGGTGTGGAGTCGGTAGGCATGATTTGCTCAGCCAAGGAAATAGGTCTCAGTGGTGACCACTCTGGAATTATGGTGCTTGAGGAGGGCATAAAGCCAGGTATGCCTGCTGCCGAATATTTTGGTATTACAAGCGACTATGTAATAGAGGTAGACATTACCCCTAATCGTGTCGATGCTACTTCTCACTACGGTGTAGCACGAGACTTGTATGCTTTTCTCAAGACACATGGTTACAGTACTGCAATCCGTAAGCCAGAATGCCCCAAAGTGGAGGCTACGAATGACGAACCTATAGCGCTATTTCTCGATGCTCCAGTAGCCGCACCAAGGTATATGGGTGTGGTGATTAAGGGTATGAAGGTGGCAGAGAGCCCAAAGTGGCTCCGTGATGCTCTTGAGACCATCGGACAGCGCTCTATCAATAGTGTAGTAGATGCTGCGAACTATGTGTTATTTGAGCTCGGACAGCCTCTGCATACTTTCGATTTATCCAAGATTCAGAACAACGAAATCCATGTGCGTCTTGCCGCTGAGGGAGAGCGCTTGATTGCTCTTGATGGAAGCGAACTCAAGCTTACCGATAAGGATCTTGTTATCGCTGATGCGACCAAACCACTTTGTCTAGCTGGTGTAATGGGTGGTGCAGACTCGGGGGTTACAATGGGAACCACCGATATGTTCCTAGAGGTAGCTACGTTCCATCCTACCTATATCCGCAAGAGTGCAAGAAGACATGGGTTCAATACCGATGCCTCTTTCCGCTATGAGCGTGGTCTAGATCCTGCTCAGTTGCCAGAGGCAATGCAGAGAGCAGTAGCCCTTATCACAGAGCTTACAGGAGGAAAGGTCGAGAGTAAGATATACGATGAGTATCCTGAGGTGCAGAAGCCTTATGAGGTAACGCTCACAATGGAGAAACTTCATCAGTTGACCGGGCTAGATATTCCAGAGGCAAAGGCTATAGAGATTCTGGAGGCACTCGAGATTAAGGTGGTGGAGAATAAGGCAGGCAAGCTCGAACTACTCGTGCCACGCTACCGTTTTGACGTTACTCGTGATATAGATGTGATTGAGGATATCCTCCGTATCTACGGCTATAATGAGTACCCCGAGGATGAGAACCTCCGCAGTACGATTAGTGTCAAGACGCCTACCGATATGAGTGTGGCGATGCAGAAGCGTATCAGTGAGCAGCTTACTGGTGCAGGTTTCAATGAGATCCTCAATAATTCTCTATCCAGCGCAAGCTATTATAAGGAGGAAATCGCCTCGGGCAAGGCTGTGCAGGTGATGAATCCTCTTTCGCAAGACCTATCTACCATGCGCATGACCCTGCTTCATGGTGGTCTAGAGGTCATTAATTACAACCTCAATCGTCAAGCCCATGGTCTGCGACTCTATGAGTTTGGCAATACCTACCGTCGTGCTGAGGAGGGGGAAAAGACTGTCCTTGAGGGGTATAAAGAGAGCTATCGCCTGGGTATCTGGATGACTGGCGATGCCGAACCTACCCATTGGGCACGCGCTGAGTATGGTGCTAGTGTATTCGAGCTCAAGGCTATTGTCCTCAATATCCTCCGCCGTATGGGACTTAATGAGGGCGAATACTTCGTAGAGCGTGCCGATGATACCACTGGCTTTGAGGCGGCTGAGCGAATAGCTCTAAAGGGTGGGGCAACGATTGCTACATGGGGACTCGTGGGTCAGGAGACCCTCAAACTCCATGACATAGATGTACCCGTCTATTTTGCAGAGCTCGAGTGGCGACCAATCATGGAGCGTATCCTCCGAAAGGACATAAAGATGAAGAGCATTGCTCGCTTCCCTATGGTGAAGCGTGACTTCGCTTTGCTGATAGATAAGAGCATTACCTTTGCCGATGTAGAGGCTACAGCGAGGAAGGTAGGAGGTAAGTTACTCAAAACGGTGACCCTCTTTGATGTCTACGAAGACCCAAAGCACCTGCCAGAGGGCAAGAAATCGTATGCAGTGGCGTTCGGTCTGCAAGATGCCGAGCAGACGCTCTCCGATAAGGTGATAGAGAAGACGATGAATAAGATTTACGAAGCGCTCAATAAGCAGTTGGGTGCTACACTAAGATAATTTACACACACAAGTAATAAGTATGGGAAGAGCATTTGAATATCGTAAAGCTCGTAAGTTGGCACGCTGGGGAAATATGGCTCGCGTGTTTACCAAACTATCCAAAGAGATCACTATGGCGGTCAAAGCAGGCGGCCCTGATCCCGACACCAATCCACGTCTGAGAGTGCTTATTCAGACCTCTAAGAAGGAAAACATGCCTAAGGACAACGTGGAGCGTGCTATTAAGAAAGCCACGGACAAGGATACTGCCGACTACAAGGAGGTGAGTTTTGAGGGCTATGCACCTCATGGCATCGCCATATTCGTTGAGACGGCTACGGATAACAATACTCGTACGGTTGCCAATGTGCGTAGTTATTTCAATAAAACCGGTGGTTCTATGGGCACCACAGGTAGTGTAGAATTCATGTTCTCTCATGAAGCCGTCTTCCATGTGGTAAAGAAAGAGGATGCAGACCTAGAGGAATTGCTCCTTGAGCTTATCGACTACGGTGTAGAAGAGATTGATGAGGACGAAGGGGAGCTCGTGATTTCTGCAGACTTTGCTTCGAATGCTGCACTCCAAGCGCACCTCGAGGAGATGGGTTATGAGATCACTAGTTCGGAGTTTGTACGTGTCCCAATGGACTACAAGCAGGTGACTCCAGAGCAGCGTGCCGATGTAGAGAAGCTTCTTGATAAGCTAGAGGAGGACGAAGACGTTCAGAATGTCTTCCACAATATGGCTGACGAAGAGGAATAAAGACGTTGCAATATGGGTAATAGGTGTAGCTATTGCCCATATTCGCACCCATAATGGATGAATATTGATCAGATAGTCAAGAGGTTTTCAGAGGGTAAGTCACTCGCTTCCTTGAAGCAAGCGCTCTCCAAGGGAACCAGAAGTATAGCTGTAGAGGGGTTGCAAGGCTCCGCTACAGCTATTTTATTACACGCATTGACCGATGCTCAGCGTCCCATTCTTGCAATAGCTCGAGAGGGAGAGCTTGCTGCGTATCTGCAAAATGACCTAGCGGTTCTCCTTGGCGATGAACAGGTATCATTCTTCCCCTCTCTCTATAAAAAGGCGATACGCTACGGTCATAAAGACCTAGCCAATGAGGTTATCCGAAGCGAACTCTTGGAGCTCATCCGTGATGCGGCGCTTCCTAAGGTCATTGTCACCTATCCCGAAGCATTGATAGAGGGTGTTGTGGAGGCAGAGGCATACGAGGCAGGTAGATTGGAGCTGAGAGTGGGCGCTCAGATGGATCGCAAAGCCCTCCGAGAGAAGCTCTGGGAGATGGGCTTCGAGGAGAAGGATTACGTCTATGCCCCTGGCGATTTCGCCGTCCGTGGTAGTATTATCGATATCTATTCCTTCGCTGCGGAGTACCCAGCGCGTCTCGATTTCTTCGATGACGAGCTAGAGAGCATACGTCTTTTTGAGCCCGAGAGCCAGCTATCCCAAGAGCAAATAGGGGAGATTACCATTCTCTCCTCCTTCAAACCTGAAGAGCGAGCCGGTCACTCCCTGATCAGTTTGCTACCAAAGGATACACTCATCTATGTAGATCAGGCAGCCTTTCTCCCCGATAGCCTCCAGACGACCTATACCACTGCGCCTATTCATCCCGAGGACAACCAGTTCGCAACCCTCCAAGACCTTCAAGCTTCTCTGGTCGAACCCACGAGCCTTTTGGCAGAAATCGACGAGCATCAGTGCCTTTTGACCAATCCCAAGGTGGCAGAGAAAGTGGTCCGTTTCGGACAGTTGCCCGAACCTATCTTCCACAAAAACTTCGACCTTCTCTCCGAAGCCCTACTCAAGTATCAGTCCTCAGGCTACGATACAATCATCATGAGTGACCAGGAGGGGCAGATAGAGCGGCTACAGTCGATATTCTCAGAGCAGGCTAAGGGCGTCGTTTTCCAGCCCATTACCCCCACACTACACAGTGGTTTTATCGATGACACACTGAAGATAGCGCTCTTTACCGACCACTCTATCTTCGAGCGCTACCATAATTTTAAGCTCAAGAGCGATAAGATTCGTAAGTCGAGAGCGGTGATGACGCTCAAAGACATACAGAGCTTCGAATATGGAGACTACGTGGTGCACCATAATTATGGCATCGCTACCTTCGGCGGACTATTTACGATTGCGCAGAATGGCAAGCAGAAAGAGACCGTGCGGCTCAACTTTCAGGGCGGTGACTCGGTCTATGTCTCCATCCACTCTCTGCATCATATCTCCAAATACAAGAGCAAAGACAACGAAGAGCCCCCACGACTGAGCAAGCTAGGAGGTTCTGCTTGGGACAACCTCAAGGAGCGCACCAAGAAAAAGGTCAAGGATATTGCGCGCAACCTCATTAAGCTTTATGCCGAAAGATTGAGGATAGAGGGCTTTGCCTTCTCCAAAGATAGCTACTTGCAGAAAGAGCTCGAGGCCTCATTCATGTACGAAGACACTCCAGACCAAGAGCAAGCGACCAAGGAGGTCAAAGCAGATATGGAGCGCCCCATACCTATGGACCGATTGATATGCGGGGATGTGGGCTTTGGCAAGACAGAGATTGCCATCCGAGCTGCCTTCAAAGCTGCCACAGATGGCAAGCAAGTGGCAGTCTTAGTCCCCACTACTGTATTGGCTTATCAGCACTTTCGTACCTTCAGCAAGCGACTAAAGGCGTTCCCGGTTCGGGTCGATTACCTCAGTCAGGCGAGGAGTGCCAAGGAGCGCAAAGAGGTATTGGAGGGGCTCAGGGAGGGAAAAATTGATATTGTGGTGGGCACTCATACGATAACGGGCAAGGGTGTAGAGTACAAAGACCTAGGGTTGCTGATTATAGATGAGGAGCAAAAGTTTGGTGTCGCTATCAAAGAGCGCCTCCGCGAGCTACGTGCCCATATCGATACCCTTACCATGACCGCCACACCTATCCCACGTACCCTTCAGTTCTCACTGATGGGTGCGCGCGATCTCTCCAATATTCTCACCCCTCCGCCCAATCGTTACCCTATCCGAACAGAGCATTTGCTCTACGATATAGATGTGCTTGCCGAGGCTATCAATGCCGAATTGGCTCGAGGGGGTCAGGTGTACTTCATCCACAACCGTATCCACAATATGAATGACATTGCCCGAGATATTGCCAAGGCAGTGCCAGGGATAAGGATAGCTATAGGGCATGGGCAGATGTCGGCAAAGGAGCTGGAGAAAGTGCTCCTCGGTTTTGTCCATCATGAGACAGATTTGCTCCTCGCTACCACTATTGTGGAGAACGGAATAGACGTAGGCAATGCCAATACCATCATTATCAATGACGCCCATAGGTTTGGGCTTAGTGACCTGCACCAGCTCAGAGGTCGGGTAGGGCGAAGCGATCGCAAAGCCTATTGCTTGCTCCTAACCCCTCCGATAGAGGAGCTTACCCCCAATGCCAAGCGACGTATGCAGAGCATCACCTCCTTCTCCGAGCTTGGTTCGGGCATCCATATTGCCATGCAAGACCTGGATATTCGTGGTGCTGGGAACCTCCTAGGAAGCGAACAGAGTGGCTTCATTGCCGACCTCGGGTTTGAGACCTATAAGCGCATTCTAGAGGAAGCGGTGATGGAGCTCAAAGATTCCGAGTTCGCAGAAGAGCTCAATACCCTGCAGGGCGACGCCCCTCAGCCCCGAGACTTCGTGTACGAGACTGTGGTAGAGACCGATGCCGAAGCCTATTTCCCTCAGCTATATGTGCCGGGTGATAATGAGCGCATCACGCTTTATCGGGAGTTGGAGCGTCTCTCCACAAGCCTAGACATTCAGGCCTACCGTCTGAGGCTCGAAGATCGCTTTGGCGCACTCCCTCAGGAGGCCGAGGAGCTCCTCAAGGTGGTGGAGCTTAGGTTGCTCGGAAAGCGTTCGGGTATCGAGCGAGTGGTGCAGAAGCAGGGCTTGCTCAAGCTGTATTTGGTCTCCGATCTCAATAGCAGTTACTACCGAAGTGCTGTCTTTAGCCGCATCTTAGCCAATGCTACTGCGTGGGGTAGGGAGCTTCGGTTCAAAGAAGAGCAAGGGCGACGGTCTATCTCCGTCAAAGGCATTACCACGGTTACCCAAGCCTATCACATTGTAGAGAAGCTCGTGCAGTAACCAGAGCGCCCCCTTGTAGCAAAGACTATTGGAAGGTCGAAAGAGAAGAAATCAGAGATGCTTTTTCCTATTGGTTTACCATAGACGAAAAAAAGGTCGAGGGTTTTGGTCGAAAAGGTCGAGGGTTTTGGTCGAAAAGGTCGAGGGTTTTGGTCGAAAAGGTCGAGGGTTTTGTTCGAAAAGGTCGAGGGTTTTGTTTGAAAAGGTCGAGGGTT
>NZ_JADRGN010000060.1:0-8051 GCF_018206105.1 Porphyromonas levii | reverse complement strand
AAATAATGATAGCAGTGTCTCTTTCCTCAAGAGTCCATCGAGCCAAGACTTTGGTTTGGTTTTGGATTATTATGCTCAGCATACGAAGCAGGCTCCATCGGCTTTGGCAGATCAGTATGTTCGAGAGATGGGAGATGTGATTGCGTTCTTTGGGGATGACTTAGATGATGTTGCCCCGATATTATGGTGGGGTATTCGAAATAGTGCATCCTTTAGTGAACTGCCGCTAATGGAACAGGCTAGGATCGACGATATCCTAAGTACTCTTGGATATATTATTCGTGATAATATACGTCGTCCAATGGATCCGAATCTGGATACCCAGGAGCTAAAGTAATTGAAAATACTTATTATTGACTTATTGGTAGCTATAAAGGAACTTTGTGTTAAGGGGAGGTATGGCATGGTGGTAGCGAAAGGGAGCTAGGTGGGTGTGTTTTCGTGTATTTTATCTGATGGTTTAGCGATATTTTGGTATCTTGTCGGGAGTGAATAGAAATTGATAACCAGAAAGAATAGTATTACTATGTCGAATGAGATTTTGAAACTGAAGCCAGAGGCAGTCTGGGCTTATTTTTATGAGCTTACACAGATTCCTCGCCCTACTGGGCAGATGAAGGAGGTGGTAGAGTATGTCTCCTCGGTAGGAAAAAAACTGGGATTAGAGACGCATGTAGATAAGGTAGGTAATATCTTGATACGCAAGCCTGCCACAAAGGGGTATGAGAATCGTCCTGTGGTAGCATTGCAGGGGCACTTGGATATGGTGCCTCAGAAAAACAACCATGTGCAGCACGACTTTGCCAAGGATCCTATCCAGCCACGTGTTGATGGCGAATGGGTGAAGGCCAATGAGACTACACTGGGTGCCGATAATGGTATCGGTGTATCGATGGCGCTTGCTGTGCTATCCGATGACACACTAGAGCATGGTCCTCTTGAGGCGCTCTTTACGATAGACGAAGAGGTAGGTATGGTGGGTGCTTTCGCTCTGGAAGCTGGCTTCTCAAAGGCTGATATCATGCTTAACCTCGATTCTGAGCTTGTGGACGAACTCTATGTGGGCTGTGCTGGTGGTGTAGATATCAATGTGCGCCTAGAGTATAAGGATGATAAGCCTGTACCAGCTAATGATGTTGCGGTGAAGGTGACGCTAAATGGTCTGAAGGGTGGTCACTCGGGCGTGGATATCCACCTCGGTAGGGGCAATGCCAATAAGATGATGGTACGCTTCCTGAAGAAGGCTACCGAGGAATTTAATATCTCTATAGCTGAACTACAGGGTGGTTCGCTCCGCAATGCTATACCACGCGAGGCTTGGGCTGTGGTTACGCTGCCCGAGGAGGAGGTGAAGGACTTCCAGGCTAGGGTTGCAGAGTTCGAGTCGCTCTACATCACCGAGTACCAGGGTATAGAGAGCGGTATCAAGATACATGTAGAGCGTCTTGCCGACCTACCTAAGACGGTTGTGCCTCAGGAGATTGCCGATAGCGTTATCCAGGCTGTTGAGGCGGTGCAGAATGGTGTGATCACTTATCTATCAGAGTTCCCCGATACTGTGGAAGCGTCTAGCAACCTAGCTGCCATCAAGCTCGCTGAGGGAGAGCTTACGGTGACTTTCCTCACCCGTAGCTCTAGCGAGAGCCGCAAGGAGATGGTGGCATCGAGCATAGAGAGTGCTTTTGCCCTCATTGGTGCCGAAGTGGAGTTCGATGGGGACTACAACGGTTGGCAGCCCGATGCACATTCTCACGTACTTGAGGTGATGAAGCGAGTATTTAAGGAGGAGCATGGCGTGGAGCCACCAGTGAAGGTGATGCACGCTGGTCTAGAGTGCGGTATCTTACAGGGTGTGATGCCAAATACTCAGATGATTAGCTTTGGTCCTACCATCAAGTTCCCACACTCTCCCGATGAGAAGCTGGAGATTTCTACTGTAGCTAGGACTTACGACTACTTGCTCCGTACACTCAAGGCACTTTAATGCTCGTAGAGACCGAACTTATCGTGCTCAGTGCTGTGCGTTATTCTGATAGCGCCAGTATTGTGACTACATATAGTGAGCGTTTTGGGACGCTCGCATTTAAGGTCGTTCGCTCTGCCTCTCGTAAGAGGGGAAGGGCGAACGCTCTTTTTATGCCCCTCTCTGTAGTGCGTATGACTATGGAGTATCATCCGACGAGGACTATCCAACTGCCTGGAGAGGCGGTCGTGCTACACGCGCCTATGCGTCCATCGGTCGATGCTGCTGCCAATGCTGTAGCCCTCTTTGTGGTGGAGCTACTTACCCGTATCGTGCGTTCGGGGAGTGCCGATGCCGAACTGTACCGTTACCTTAGGGATGAGATTATGGGGCTGGAGGCTCTGAGTGATCGGGGAGTGAGCTCTTTTCACCTCCGTTTGGTAGTAGGGATGCTGCACCACATGGGTATTCTGCCCGATCAGAGCCGGTATCGGGAGGGATACATATTGGATTTGCCCGAGGGGGCATTCCGTAGGGCTTGGACATTGGAAGAACAGGCACTGGGCAGGAGTTCTGAACTACTGGTGCAATTTATCACTACCGAATCTCCCGAGGAGCTTCCGCTCTCTCGGCAAGAGCGCAATGCCCTCCTAGATATGCTGCTCGCCTATCTTGCGTATCACTTCCCCGATGTGGGCACACTGAGGTCGCCCGAAGTCCTTTGCCAGCTATTTTAGAGCTGGGTGAAGGTGTGGTCGATGTGGTAAATGCGAGTGGAGAGGTCTTTGAGATGCTCTATATTGTGCGATACCATTATCAGCGCAGTGTGCTGCTGTAGGGTAGGGAGCATCTGGTGGAGGGTCTCTTCGAAAGTGCGATCTACATAGGTGGTAGGCTCATCAAGAATCAGTAGGGTGGGTTCGCTCACGATAGCACGAGCTAGGAGTACGCGCTGGAGCTGTCCGCCCGATAGTGCTCCTATGGCGCGATGAGCGACTTCGAGCATGCCCACTTGCTGTAGTGCTTCATGTGCTTTTGCCCTTTGCTCCTTGGTGGAGTACAGACTATTATGAGTGAATAGCCCACTCAAGACCACCTCCTCTACCGATATGGGGAAAGCCTTATCCAGACGGTTCTGCTGCGGCATATATCCGATATTGAGTTGGTCTATCTGCTGCCCTTCGGGGGTATAGTAGGTGATACGCCCCTTACGGGGTATGATGAGCCCTAGCAAAGCACGGACAAAAGTGGTCTTCCCCGCACCATTAGGACCGGAAAGACCGATGAAGTCGTGGGGATAGAGCTCGAAGTCAAGCCCCGTTAGGATACTCGGCTCATCATCGTAGCCGAGCTCCAGTTTCCTCGCTATCAATATAGGATGGCTCATTATCGCTTCCTAAATACCTCTATAAGGCGTTTCATCTCTGCTGTCCAGTCTTCCGCAAGCGGCTGGATGGTTAGAGGTGCTATCCCTAGTTGGCGAGCTATGTTTTCGGTATTCTTTGCGTCGAACTCCTCTTGTATCAATACAGCGCGTGTGTCCATTGCCTTTGCGGTTTCTAGTAACTGTACTAAGTGACGGGGGGTAGGCTCTAGCCCATTCTCCTCTATCACCAACTGGGTTAAGCCCCATTCACTAGCGAAGAGGGATAGGGAGGGGTGGTAGATGACGAAAGCGCACGAATCGCTCTCCCCGAATACCTCGTGGGCGAGGGCTTCGACCTCGCCAAACTTGGGGGTGAGATGGCTCTCGTAATTGGCGCGTAGCTCTGCTTCTTTTTCGGGGAATATCTCGATAGTAGCCGCTAGGATAGCTTCTGCCATAGCTTTGCCGCCCTGTAGCGAAGTCCAGTAGTGCGGGTCGCCATGGATATGTGTGTGTTCGTGACCTTCCTCATGCCCATGGATGAGGTCGTGAGGTAGCCTTTCCGCAAGGTTGATCACGGCAACACTATCGGGTAGTGCATTGATCCACTGTTGCTCAAAAGGCAGAGTGCCGATAGCAAAGTAGCCTCGTGAGTCTTGGAGCTTAGCGATGTTTCTTGGGGTAGGGTCGTAGTACTCAGGGTTATTACCGTAAGGTACGAGCACGTGAACCTCGGCGAGGTCGCCCACGATATGCTTCAAGAAGTACTTCTGGGGCAATAGGCTCACCGATAGGATGGGCTTGTGACTCTCCTTGGACGGGGTGCAGCCTGTGGCGAATAGGGCTACAAGGAGTAGTGTAAGTAACTTATTCATATTGAGTTGGTGATAAGTACAGCGTTGTAAGCGATAAAGAGAAGTAGCATAATCAGCCCTTCGGGACGTTTGATCTCACGTTTGCCCCAGAAGAGTGCCATAGCAAACGCCATGATTGTAGCAATCAACTGCATCCAGATATCGAGAGTAGTAAACTGGAGGTGCTGCAATGGGTGAACGACGCCCGAGATACCGAGCACGAAGAAGATATTGAAGATATTGCTCCCAATTACGTTGCCCACAGCGATACCAGTATTCTTTTTGAGTGCTGCGACTACCGAGGTGGCTAGCTCGGGTGCAGAGGTGCCCCAAGCCACTAGGGTGAGCCCAATCAGGGTGTCGCTTACTCCTAGTTTCTTGGCTATGAGCGAAGCATTGTCCACAAATAGACCGCCACCATAGATGAGCCCTGCTAGCCCTACGATGATGAGCAATACATTTAGCGCCCAGTGCTTCTCGCGCTCGGCGGGTGCCTCTGTCTCCTCTCTATTTTGCCGTCCCATATACATGGTGTAGCCGAGGAAGAGCAATCCAAATAGGATGAGTATCAAAGCCTCGGCACGTGAGATAGATGATGGTGCGCCATCGAGTGCGGGGTCGGAGACGAAGATCATCATCACCGTGGCGGCGAGGATAGATATGGGGATGTCGAACCGGATGGAGTTGCGCTGCACCGGGATGGGATACACCACGGCACATAGTCCGAGGGTGAGTAGGATATTAAAGATATTGCTTCCGATCACATTGCCTACCGCAATGCCTCCATTGCCACCGATACTACTGAGTACACTCACCGATAACTCGGGAGCGGAGGTGCCGAAAGCCACAATCGTAAGCCCTATGATGAGCTGAGGGATCTTTAACCTCCGTGCTATCGCTGCCGCACCATCGGTAAGGAAGTTGGCACCAGCCAAGATGAGTGCCAGCCCAACCACTACTAAAGCAATCTCTAACCACATAATCCTATTAGTCCAAATATGCGTACTCGAGGGTGGTCACCGAACCATACTCAGGTACTCCTACAAAGAGCTCTTCTAGCCCTATTAAACCCTGACAAAGGCGAGCGCTATTGATGACCCCTCCATGGCAAAAGACTGCTACCCTGCGGTAGCGCTCTCTCCTCACTTCTTGTACAAATGCCCGCACTCTTTCGATTAGTTGGTCCACCGTCTCGCCACTAGGCGGAATTGCCTCGCCCTTAGCATCTACATACTTTTCGGGCTGCTCCTTCATAAGCGCGAATACCTCCGTCCACGGCTTTAGTTCCCATTCGCCAAAGTTGCGCTCCATGAGGCGTGGGTCTCGTGTGGCTATCTCGTCGTAGCCACAGAAGGTACAGAGATCCTGTGCCCTCGAGAGGGGACTCGTGAATACCGCATCATACTGTCGCTCTTCTAGCTTATGGCGTACCACCGCTGCCTCGTCGGCAAACGTATCAGCTACCTTGAGGTCGGTCTGCCCATAGCAAGTCGCCCCTGTGATGTTTAGTGAAGTGTGTCTAATCCAGTCTATTCTCAACATTAATATTCTTCTTCGTAATTCTTGCCGTGGCGCTTCTTGCGGTTGTCCTTCCTTCCCTTGCGTAGCTCCTTGCTCTTAGGGTTATCGGAGAAGTTCTCTTCCACTTTCTTGTGGCTTCCATACTTCTCATCGGTCTGGCGCTCAGCTGCCTCACGGGCAAACTTCCTAAATAGTCCCTTCAGAGGGATCGACACATCATCGAGGGTTACCCTGTCCTCTACCGAGGCTTTGTCGCCAATGCCAGCGGTCTGGTCGTTTACCTTGATACGTCCTTGACGAAGTAGCTCCTCTGCATCCTTTCGTGTGTACTCGTAGTACTCACTCACAATACGACTAATGCGTACCTCCATACTATTGGATTAAATAGTTACTGATATTTATTGAAAATTAATTCCTTCATCGCCTCTGCTGTCTCCCTAGGAGTGGCAAGAGGACTAATATATTCTATCTCAAATCCATTGCGCTCCATCCCTCTCGCCCACGTCATCTGTCGTTTGGCAAACTGGTGTATCGCTGTCTCTAGCCCTCGGTGCATCTCCTCGTAGCTGAGTTTATCCAGTAGGTAGAGCGTTACGAACTTATACTCTAGTCCGTAGCGAATGAGTGCATCGGGCTCCACTTGCTCCAAGAGCCCCCGCACCTCATCTATCATCCCCTTTTCTAGTCTTGCCAAGAGTCTTCTCGAGATTCGCTCTCGGCGTACCTCACGGCTTACATCCACACAGAAGATAGGGCCTCTCAGGGGCGCCCGCTCTTCTACCTCCACTTCGCCCGCAAGTGCCAATTCTATGGCACGCACTAAGCGCCTGCTATTGTGGCAGTCTATACCCTCCAAACTGCCACCTGCTGCCAATAGCCTAGCTTGGAGTCCCTCTACTGAGAGGGCATCCAGCTCGGCACGTAGCTTGTGGTCTATAGGCGCTTTGGGCATCTTATACCCTCCGAGGACGGCTGTCATGTAGAGTCCGGTACCGCCACACAGTATCTTAGGAGTCTCTTGGGGAAGGGCATCGAAAGCTTTGTAAAAGTCCCCCATGTATCGGTGTAGGTTGTACTGCTCGCCAGCCTCCGCTACATCAATCATGCGGTAGGGGACAGAGTAGCCGCCCACCTGATACTCCGAGAGATCCTTGCCTGTGCCGATATCCATACCACGGTACACTTGGCGCGAGTCTCCACTAAAGAGTACCGCACCAAGCATCTCTGCCAACTGCACAGCGATAGAAGTTTTACCGCTGGCGGTTGGTCCATAGATGGTAATGATATCGATGCCGAGCGGCAGAGGTTGCATTTACTTCCCGAGTAAATTCTGTGGATAGGTACCCTCGTCGGCGAGCTTCTGTAGCTTAGCTACAACATCGGGACGGTCATTGGCATAGGTGACACCAAACCACTTGGCAGGGGTATCGAGTATCTTGCAAGTAGATGTACCATTATTAATAAGTTGGTTGACCACGAAGGGGATGTAAAACTCACCCTTCTCGCTATTGATATTTTGCTCTAGGAAAGAGACAAAAGCCGCTTCGGAGTGCTGGAAGTAGTCGGGTGTAAAGCCCCACATATTCATTGATACAGGGGTATGATCGTCTATGGCCACTTTCTTGCCGTACTCATCGGTGAAGACAATCTCGCCATCTACCCTCTGCACATCGGTACGCTCTACTACGCCAGTGAGGAAGCCCTCCTCATTGGTCTCGCATACACCACGGGCTACAGTGCCGCTCTCGCTGAGCGTATTGCCTACACGATAGCCTACCATGCAATACTGGTTGGTAGTGCCCTCCATACGGCGCAGTTCTTCGGCAAGAACCTCGAAACTCTCACGTCCGTAGAAGTCGTCGGCATTGATGACCGCAAATGGCTCCTTAATCACATCACGCCCCATGAGTACAGCGTGATTGGTACCCCAAGGCTTGGTACGACCCTCAGGGCAAGTGAAGCCATTGGGTAGGTCGTTTACAGCTTGGAATACTATCTCTACTGGCAGAAGATGCTCGTACTTGCTGGCTACCTTGGTGCGGAAATCCTCCTCAAAGTCTTTGCGAATCACAAATACCACCTTGCCAAACCCAGCCTTCACTGCGTCATAAATTGAGTAGTCCATAATGGTTTCGCCACTAGGTCCTACACCATCTAGCTGCTTCAGACCGCCATAACGGCTGCCCATGCCTGCTGCCAGTACAAATAATGTTGGTTTCATCTTTTACTTTGCTTATAACTCTTTCTAAACAGTGTGTAAAGCTACACAAAAAAAGTGATAATGGGATGATTATTAGTAGGCTCTCCACTCTTTTTAAGGAGTGTTAGAGCAATATGAATGCCCCGA
>NZ_JADRGN010000059.1:0-9312 GCF_018206105.1 Porphyromonas levii | reverse complement strand
ATACTTAATGGTATCCATTCCATACAAAGACACGGTGCTAACTGACCTATTACAATGACAGACGCTAATAGGACGACACCCACCCATATTTATGAGGATTGCTGAGAAATGGCTAACTTTGCAGATATTGGGTATGGTAGGGAAATATTAGAATTTAGTAAGATGAGTAGTTATAAAAGTTACTCTTTATTGGATAAAATCAATTCGCCCAAGGACGTAAAACAGCTCTCAATCCAGGAGTTGCCTACGTTGTGCGAGGAGATACGAGGATTTCTTTTGGAGAGCTTGAGCAAAGTACCAGGGCACCTAGGTGCCAACTTTGGTGTTGTGGAGTTTACAGTAGCGTTGCATTATGTCTTTGATCTGCCAAATGATGAGATAGTTTGGGATGTTGGGCACCAGTCCTATGTCCACAAGATTCTCACAGGGCGTCGCAAGGACTTTGGAAATCTGCGTCAATGGGGCGGTATTAGTGGTTTTACCCATCCCAATGAGAGCGAATATGATTCTTTTGTCTCAGGTCATGCCTCCAATGCTATTTCTGCGGCATTGGGTATTGCTGTGGGAAGTAAACTTCAGAACCTCAATAAGAGTGTAATCGCAGTTATTGGCGATGGAGCAATGACTGGTGGATTGGCATTTGAGGGGCTTAATAATGCTTCTTCTCAGCCCAATGATCTCTTGATAGTACTCAACGACAACCACATAGGGATTGACCCTATTACTGGAGGGCTAAGTAAGTACTTAGTAAAAGTAAGTACTAGTAAGGTCTACAACGACATTAGGCACAAAGGCTATCAGGGTCTCAAGAGATTGAAACTTATCGATGAGAGGAGGAAACGTAACCTTACAAGGTTTAATAATAGCCTCAAAGCGTTGATCAATGATGATAAGAATCTCTTTGAAGGGTTCAGTATCCGCTACTTCGGTCCCACAGATGGGCACGATGTAGTAGAGCTTGTTAGTACTCTGCGGAGTATTAAGGACTTCGAGGGACCAAAGCTTCTTCATATCAAAACGGTCAAGGGAAAGGGCTACGCACCTGCCGAAGAGAGCGCAGTGGTATGGCATGCCCCAGGGTTGTTCGATCCCGTAACGGGAAAATTGAAGGTAACTCCAGAGCTCCCTGATAGTCCCCTCAAATATCAAGAGATATTTGGCAAGACTCTCTTAGAATTAGCTGAGTTGGATCCTAAAGTAGTAGGAGTTACTCCAGCAATGATATCTGGTAGCTCGTTCAACTTCATGCAGGAGCGCTATCCCAATAGGGTATTTGATGTAGGTATTGCCGAAGGTCATGCAGTAACCTTCTCTGCAGGATTGGCAAGAAAAGGAATGATTCCTTTCTGTAATATCTACTCTAGCTTTTTGCAGCGGGGCTACGATCAAGTCATCCACGATGTGGCGATGCAGGCAGCACCGGTGATTTTGTGCTTAGATCGTGCAGGACTAGTTGGAGAAGACGGTATGACTCATCATGGGGTATACGATATTGCCTATCTACGCACGGTACCAGGGTTGACCATCATGTCGCCAATCGACGAAAGTGAGCTTCGCCTGATGATGTATACCGCTTATAAGCATCATAGTGAAGGACCATTTGTTATCAGATTCCCTAGAGGTAAGGGCACTTGTGGTGATTGGCATGTCCCATTTGAAGAACTACCATTAGGGAAGTCGCAAGTCTTGAGAGAAGGAGAAAAGGTAGTATTTGTCTCCTATGGTCCTATTGGTAGCACTGTTGCTACTGCTATAGATGGGCTTAAGAGTGAGGGTTATAATCCTGGACACATCAACTTACGATTTGTGAAGCCACTAGACGGTGAAATTCTCCAGCGAATTGCATGCGAGTATCAGCATATTATCACCATTGAAGATGGCTCTATAGCTGGAGGTGTGGGAAGTGCACTTCTAGAGTATTACTCAGATCATCACCTATCTATTCCTCTGACGAGGATAGGTGTTTCAGACCATTTTGTCAAGCAAGGGGCAGTATCCCTTCAGCATGCTTATGAGGGGATGGATGCTGAGTCGATCATAAATAAGGCGAAGGAGGTGTATCGAACCCTATGAGAATATTTATAGTAGGTGCTGGGGAAGTGGGAACCCACCTAGCTGAGATGCTATCGCATGAGCAGCACGATATCATACTACTGGATTCCAATCCAGACAACCTCGAGTTTGCTTACGATAATAGGCTAGAGATCATGCCCTATGTAGGCTCTCCTACGTCATTCAAAGATCTGAAAGATGCAGGAGCGGATAGAGCCGATCTCTTTATCGCAGTTACGCCTGAAGAGAGTGGTAATATTGTCGCTTGTAATATTGCGACCCAAATGGGTGCGAAGAAGGCACTTGCACGCATCAATAACAGTGAGTATTTGATGCCTCAATATCGAGGACACTTTACCGCACTGGGGATAGATGATATGCTCTATCCTGAAGAGCTTGCAGCTGCGGAGATAGTCAGTAGTCTGAGTCTCCCTTGGGCTAAGCAGTATTGGAAAATATTCAATAATAAGCTCGCTCTCGTGGCAACACGGGTTATTAAGGGCTCTCCTCTACTAGGTAAGGAATTGATGGAGCTATCAGATCTCTCTGAAAAAGTCCTGCATATCCTTGCTATCGTGCGGGACAATCATACTATTATCCCTCGTGGCCACGATACTATAGAGGAGAATGATATCCTCTATGTAGCCGCTAAACCACAAGACCTTGAGAGTGTGCGTCAATTCTGTGGGCAACAGAAGTTGGAAGTACACCGTGTAATTATCATGGGAGGTAGTCGTATAGCTATCAAGACGGCTCAAGCCCTACCCGATGACCTAAATATTAAGATCATCGAGAGTGACTATGAAAAGTGTATGCGTCTCTCCGAGATGGTACCTGAAAATACCCTTGTGATACATGGCGATAGTAGGGATCCCGACCTGCTTATCAATGAGGGAATAAAAAAGACAGAGGCTTTTCTAGCTCTTACGAGTTCGTCTGAGAGCAATATGCTTGCTACTCTCAATGCCAAGCGTCTAGGAGTGCCTATTTCCGTTTGTCAGATAGAGAATCTTGACTATATTGACATCGCGAACGAAATGAAGATAGGCAACCTTATCAATAAGAAGCTATTGGCGGCCTCAGCAATTTTCCGTTACCTCCTCAATATCGACATCTCCAGTGCTAAGACACTGGCGATAGGTCAAGGAGAAGTATTAGAGATTAAGGTGAGGGAAAATTCATTGGTCACCAAACATCCTGTGGTGGAACTCGAGATACCATCAGGGATTACCTTTGGAGGTATCTTACGTAATAATGAGGTACTGCTAGTAGAGGGTAAGACACAGATTAATGCGGGAGATATGGTAATGGTATTCTCTCACAATGCCTCTGTGAATGACCTCAATAAACTCTTTGGATAAAGACAAGTAGTATAATCATCTATTGCTATGCTATTCTTAGTACATTCAGAATACGAAACCAAGAGAGGCTTCAATTATAAGTTTGTCCTTATGGTTCTTGGATTGCTTTGTCTATTTCAAGTAATATTCCTAGGGATTTCGGCAGGGGTGTCTCTTTACTACGGAGATAGCGGATTACACTCCCTACTCTATACCATGGGGCTTGATGTGGTTATTGGAGCCACGTTATTCCTCTTAGGCAAGGGACATACAGAATACGATACAGGGCGGCGTGAAGGTATGGTTACCGTCTCGCTTAGCTGGCTTGTCATGTCTTTATTGGGGATGATGCCCTATTGGTTAGGAGGCTTTATCCCCAATTTCTCGGAAGCGTATTTCGAGGCTATGTCGGGCTTTTCTACTACAGGAAGTACTATTCTTAACGACATTGAGTCCCTACCCCGCAGTATCCTATTTTGGAGAAGTGTTACCCAGTGGATTGGGGGTATTGGTATTATTGTCTTCCTTGTAGCTCTAGTGCCCTTTACTGGGGAAAATGCCTCTGTAGTATTCGACCACGAGACTACGGGAATCACCCACGATCGCTTTGTACCTAGGATAGGTGTAATGGCCAAGTGGATTACCCTTATCTATGTGGTACTATCTATTATATGTGCCCTATTGTTGTGGGCAGGACCTCTTTCCCTATACGATGCGGTGTGCCATGCTGCTACATGTATCAGCACAGGAGGTTTTTCTACTTACAATGCTTCTATAGCTGATATAGACTCTGTTTACACCAATTTTATACTCACCGTCTTTATGTTTATTGGGGCTACGAGCTTTACACTCATTTACTTTGCTATTGTACGCAAAGAACCCAAAAGACTATTTCACGATGCTGAGTACAGGTGGTTTGCTTCCACTATAGTTGTTGTTACGCTCTTTACTGCTATTTGGCTATATGCTAATGGCATTTACATTTCGTTTTGGAAAGCACTCCTACATTCATTATTCCAAGTCGTAAGTTTGATAACTACTACGGGCTATGTTATCCAAGACTACAACTTCTGGGGTGGTTCCTTTTGGGTTGTTGCCCTATTCCTTATGTTTGTTGCAGGGTGCTCTGGCTCCACGAGCGGAGGGCTCAAGATGATTCGCTTCAATATCCTATCACGTAACCTACTCAATGAGTTCAAAAGGCGTACTCATCCGCAAGCTATTGTTCCTCTTAGGTATAATGGTACATTCATCAAAGAGAAGGTGGTCAATCAGGTATATAATTTTCTATACGCCTATCTCACTATAATATTGATTGCGACCTTTTCTGTTACACTTGAGGGATATTCCTTCACCGACGCAGTATCGGCATCTATAGCTTGTATCTCCAATTCAGGACCAGGGCTTAGCGCTTTTGGTCCTATGGCGAACTTCTCTACTCTTAGCGACTTCAATACATTCCTTATGAGTTTTCTGATGTTGACGGGGCGTTTGGAGATCTTTACCGTACTAACCCTACTCCATCGGAGTTTTTGGCGAAATTAATCACACTTAAAATACATATATCATCACTATGGACATGCATATCGAAGACATCCGAAGGGATTACAAGGTGGGAAGCCTTTCTCGCAAGAACATGCCTGCCAATCCTATACAAAAGATGGAAGAGTGGCTACAAGAGGCTATCGACCACAAGGTCATAGAGCCAACTGCTATTGTAGTCACCACTTCAACCCCAGATGGTCACCCTTCATCCCGTACGGTGCTGATAAAGGAGATTAACGAAGGTAAAATCATCTTCTATAGTAATTATGATAGCCGTAAAGGCAGGCAAATCAAAGCTAATCCCCATGTATCGGTTACATTCTTATGGCATCAGCTGGAACGACAGATACATGTAGAGGGTATTTGTAAGCACGTGGCACCTGAGGTAAGCGATGCCTACTTTGATAAGCGCCCCTATAAGAGCCGTGTAGGAGCTAGAATCTCCCCTCAGAGTCAGCCTATCCCAAGCAGGGCTTTCATCGTTACAGAGTTTGCAAAGGAGAGCCTCAAGTACACTGGTACTTTTAGAAAGGTACCTCGGCCTGACAATTGGGGTGGTTTTGAGGTAACCCCTTCTAGAATAGAGTTTTGGCAAGGCAGGGAGAGCCGATTGCATGATCGTTTCTTGTACGAACTTCAGGAGGATGGCAGCTGGTCGCTCGATCGCCTAGCACCATAACTTTCCATATCTTTATCATTATAATACTCCCTCTTCAGAGTTGGAATAATACTCTGGTGAGGGGGTGTTAGGTTAAGCAGGTAGATTTTGGTAATTTTGTGGGAGAAATAGATTTATAAAACTGATTGAGACAGCACATCATGAGACTACTACTGATAAGCAATTCAGCCTCACCCGGTGAGACTTACCTTGAGAAACCAGCCGAAGATATTGCAAAATTTCTAGGAGAGGTCAGGGAGAATGTTGTATTTATCCCCTTTGCGGGTGTTACTTTCACTTTCGACGCTTATGTGGAGAAGGTTAATAAGGCTTTGGCTCCAGTGGGGGTTAAGGTAAAAGGGGTACATACTTTCCCTGATCCAGTAAAGGCAGTAAAAGAGGCTGGCGCAATCATGGTGGGTGGAGGTAATACATTCCAGCTTACTAAGATGATGCAGGAACAAGGACTGATAGAAGCGATCCGTGAAAGAGTATTGGATGGAGCACCTTATGTGGGATGGAGCGCAGGGAGCAATGTGGCTTGCCCAACGATTCGGACAACCAATGATATGCCTATCGTAGAGCCTCAGAGCTTCAATGTACTCAACCTTGTACCATTCCAAATAAACCCTCACTATCTTGATAGTCATCCAGAGAACCATGGAGGCGAGACACGCGAGGTACGTATTCTCGAGTTTATTGAGGCAAATCCAGATATGTATGTGGCTGGACTAAGAGAGGGTTGTCGGTTCCTTGTTGAGGACGGCAAGCTAGAGCTTATTGGAGATAAGAGCCTTCGCGTATTTAAGAAAGGTGAAGATATCAAAGAGTACGAACCAGGTGCCAATCTTCAGTTCTTAATCAAATAAGCACTTATGACTGAGTACAAGAGGACAGAAGAGCAGTTTGCCAAGGTTGTAGCTGATTGTCGGCAGCTTTTCGCCAATAAATTTAAGGACTACGGAGCTTCGTGGCGCGTGATGCGCCCTACCGCCATTACCGATCAGATTTATATCAAAGCACAACGCATTCGTTCTGTTCAGGAGAAGCGTGAAAATAAGGTAGGTGAAGCTCTCAAGAATGAGTTTATTGGGATTGTGAACTATGCTATCATGGGGATGGTTCAGCTCGAGAAAGGGTATACCAATGCCCCAGAGGAGAATAAAGAGATACTCCTAGGCTGGTATGATGAGTATGCCGATCGCTCAAAGCAGCTTATGTTCTCCAAAAACCATGACTATGGTGAGGCTTGGCGTAGCATGCGGATCTCTAGCATTACCGATATTATCTTGCAGAAGATATTTAGGACTAAGCAAATAGAGGATCACCAAGGTGCTACAAAGGTAAGTGAGGGAATAGATGCGAACTACCTAGACATGCTTAACTATGCCATATTCGCACTGATTAAGATAAGCGAAGGGACTGATGCAATGGAATAAAAGACAAGTATTTGCCACAGTAGCACAGCTTATCCTCGGAGCTACCTTTATCTTCTCTGGTTTGGTAAAGAGTATAGATCCTATGGGTACTGCTATCAAGATAGAGGAGTATGTAGCCATCGGTGGTCTACACTTCCCATCGTGGTGTTACCTGGGAGCATCTGTTGCGCTCAATTTATTCGAAGCACTCTTAGGAGTCGCGTTTCTTATTGGTTGGAGAAGGCTGATAACGAGTTGGGCTGCACTGGTATTGATGTGCTGCATGACATTGCTCACGCTTTACATTTATCTTTTCAAACCAGTAGCTGACTGCGGATGCTTTGGCGATGCCCTAGTAATTAGCAATGCAGCAACGTTTTGGAAGAATGTAGTGCTGCTGCTACTGGTTGCCTATCTGTTCCGTAACCTAAGCGCATGGCATGAGTGGACTAGCACCAGATATGCAGATATACTTATAGGGGTGTCGTCGGTCATTCTATTGCTTTTCAACCTCACAAACATTGTACATGAGCCAATTATAGACTTCCGACCCTATACGATTGGGAGCGACCTCATGGAGCTAACCACAACAGGTGGTACCGAAGGAGTGTACATCTATAGCTTCGTGTACGCCAAGGATGGTAAGGAGCGAACCTTTAGTATGGAGGAGCTTTCGGAGGTAGACTCTACTTGGACTTATGTTCGGGATGAAGTGGAGGTAATAGAGGAGGCGGTACGACCAGCAGGAGCCGACTTTGTACTAGTCCGTGAGGACGGCAGTAATGCTGTAGAAAGCCTAACGTATAAGGAGGGGCAAGCGATAATCGTGATTAGCCACGACCTGAATACGGTAGAGCCTCAACTACTACAGAAAATAACACAGAACTGCCCCGAGCCCCTACTCCTCGCAATGGGGAATACAGGCGAGGTATGGAACAAACCTGAATATGCTCCACTAGAGCAGGAGTTTTCCGAAGTACTTTTCCTAGACAAGACAACAGCCAAGACTGTTGTGCGGAATAATCCAGGAGTACTGATAATAAAGGGAGGTAGAATAGTCAATAAGATGACTGGTAAGGCTTTTGCGGATAGGATAACCAACCCCGAGTTTAAGAAGGATCCATACCAGATGCCGACCAAGAAGAGTCGGCTTTTGGAGCTGCTATATGCTTGGGGTGGACTTATCATACTAACCATAGCAATCATATGCTCTAGGTTTTTCAAAGAGAAATAGGATGTTTAATAAATAAGTTTGACAAGAAGAAAGATTATGCGAAAGAACATTGTTGCTGGCAACTGGAAGATGAATACCACTGTTGCCGAAGGAGTAGAGCTCGCAAAGGATGTGCGTGCTTCTATTGAGGGGAAAGAACTGAAGTGCGACGTTATCCTCGGAGTACCATTTACGCACTTAACAGAGGTTGTTAGGGCTGTAGAGGGAAGTGCTATCAAAGTAGCTGCAGAGAACTGTGCTGCCGAAGCAAAAGGAGCGTACACAGGCGAGGTATCTGCAGAGATGGTGGCATCCACTGGCGCTACATATGTAATTCTTGGCCATAGCGAGCGCCGTAGTTACTACCACGAGACTTCTGAGATACTAAAGAAAAAGGTTGCACTAGCACTAGCCAACAATCTTCAGCCTATATTCTGTATCGGTGAGGTGCTAGAGGAGCGTGAGGCAGGTAAGCACTTCGAGGTTGTAGAGACCCAGGTAAAGGAAGCGTTATTTGACCTCTCTGAGGCAGACTTCCGTAAGATTGTACTAGCCTATGAGCCTGTATGGGCAATCGGTACTGGTAAGACAGCTACCAGCGATCAAGCTCAGGAAATCCACGCTCATATTCGCAGCGTGATTGAGAGCAAGTATGGCAAGGATGTAGCCGACGATACTACTATACTTTATGGCGGTAGTGCCAATGGCGGAAATGCTAAGGAGCTATTTGGAAAACCCGACGTCGATGGTGGTCTTATTGGTGGTGCTTCTCTTGCTGCTGATAAGTTCCTCCCAGTTATCGAGGGCTTCTAATCCCAATAGTTAGGAAAGAGTTACAGAGAAGTCTCAATCGCAAATTATTGCGGTTGAGACTTCTCTTTATACCCTTTTACCAAACGACTCCCACCAATATTCGATTCACTACTTCACGGCTCTTTAAGTCTGTAAAATAGATATTGCTCCAATAGATAAGGTTTATCCCCCACTCCTATGTTCTGAAAAAAAGACGTGGGTTTTCAGAGAAAAGGTCGACAGTTTCCTTCAAAATGCACGTGGGTTTCTATAGCATCTTCGGACGATAGCTTT
>NZ_JADRGN010000058.1:0-9690 GCF_018206105.1 Porphyromonas levii | reverse complement strand
CATAGTTCTATCCAGTAATTAACCTGTACCGAGGCTATTCCCATGGCGTAGAATAAAAGCCCCAAAAATATTATCTGTATATACTTCTCTAGTGCTGTAGCAGGGATAGAAATGTACGGTAGTGTATTCTTTTCATGGATGAGATTGTGTACCCAAAGAAAGTATATGAAACTGAAAGCATAAAGAATCATTGGGGTAAAAAAGAATAGTACGTTACTCGTCCGTGTCTCAGATTGAAGAGACGAGTCAGATATAAGAGTGATAAATGCTACCGCCGCAGTTATGGTGGCGAATACTATTAGCATCTGCCTCCCTTGTATTTTAAACTCTGAATAGAGGAGCAACCCCACACGTTTTATCGAAAAAGCATTCATAAGGATGGTTATTTATTGAGGTGCTTCAGGATGTCTTCTTGGTTCGTCATCAGAGCATTGAAGAATAGCTCCGTAGAATAGGCGTCGCTTTCGTCGCCCTCTTCTTTGGCAAAAATACCCATCTTGCCGCTAATGGTCTGCTCACAGTAGACTGGGGTATCACTTGTAACTACAGGACGGAACGTGAACTGGTCGGTAATCTCGCCAATAGACTTGGAGAGGATTATCTTATTCTTGTCCATTACAATTACATGATCGATGATTTGCTCTAGGTCACGCACCTGATGGGTACTGATGATCACGTACCTGTCCCCGGTAATTTGCTTGGCGAGAAGCCTGCGAAGCGCACTTTTGGATGGGATGTCGAGCCCATTGGTAGGCTCGTCTAGCAATAAGATACGCGTGCCCAACGATAGTGCAAAGGCAATCATTGCCTTTTTTTGCTGCCCTTGTGAGAGCTTGGTTATCTTCATTTTATAGTTGAGGTTGAATGCCTCGAGCGCCTGGTCGGCCATCTCCTTGGAGTAATTAGGGTAGAATGGCGAAAGAGCATCGAAGTATTTTCGTATGGTTACGCCCTTGGGTACATTGACCGTCTCGGGTAGGTAGTACACGTCGGAAAGGAAACTTACCTGACGCTTCGTAGGGTCTTCGCCTGCCACAGAAAGAGTCCCTCCTTTTCTGAGGAGCTGCCCCGCGATGAGCTTGAGTAGTGTTGTCTTGCCCTCTCCATTTTTGCCTAGCAATCCTGAGATATGACCAGACTCTATGCTAAGAGATATTCCCTGAAATAGTGAGCGTGCTATGGAGTATTTGTACTCCAGATCTTTAATCTCAATCATAACTATTGTCTTCTACTGCGTTATATCAATTAAATGTTAGCTTGTTTGGTGTCCTATTGTAATAGTACACCGCAAATGTATTATCAATTTACGAATCTACCAAATATTATGGGTGAAATATTTTTGATTCATGGTTTGTTTCTACATCTCGACCATGCCATCAGCTAGCATTGCGTGTCCCATCGGCTTGTATGTATTCATCGATTGCTTTACTTGTTATATTCTATTGATTTACGATTGTATATAAGTGCGTGTGTGACCCCAATAGGATAGGAGAAAAGTTCGTTAGCTTTCACTCTCTGTCTCTGAACCCGCGATAGGTATTGGGAGGGCGAGAGATTGGGGACTATTATTGTTGGTTGTGTTTTGTCTAAAGTGATTGTTGGGACGGTGCAGTTTTGCAACTGGAAATTATTTCTAAGAGATTTGGGATTACCGAGATTAGTATATGGTAGATTTTATTGTCTCTTGATTATTTAAAGCCTTATTTATTTGCACCTTTGCTTAATTTGTTTTGTTGTTAAAACAAATATTTTTTAGGTTGGTGGTGTGTGTGCTTTGTCGCAACTTCTTTGTGTAATTTGAATATTTTGTGTATCTTGCGAATAATTCAGTTGGAAGACATCCTGCTGCTAATGTGTTTTACTAATTACTAAAAAAGCCTATGAAAAAGAGGTTTTTGTTCTTATTTGGTACTGCACTTTTACTTTCAACGGGTGCTGCTTTGGCGAGTCCAATAACCATTGAGACATCGTGTGGAAAGACTGTTATCGTGAATTCCGAAGATTTTAAGAACACTGAAGAACTTCTGAAACGTGTGGAAAAAATCAACGATGCCATGTGTGATGAAATCAAACCAACTTCACAAAGTGCTGACACCATTTGATTTTACTTATACTCTACATCTTAGTATAGATGTTTAAAATGCTGACTTTGGGCTAGAGTACACGTTCTTTGTGTACTCTAGCTTTTAATTCATTATGTTATGGAAGTGAGAAAAATTATTTTTATTCTGTTATTGCTCGGATATTCGTTCGGCTATGGAATGGGACAAGTGCGTGTGGTAGGTGGAGTAGATCTTAGCCACCCCACTGATAGTGCCAAAGTAAATATCTATGACACAGCAGCCTATCGAGTTTATTATACAACTTATCATTGCAGCGACTCTAGCAACTGTCTATTGAAAGAAAGCTATTCAATCTTATTGATTGGGAATAAAGGGTACACCCAGTTTATGGATTACTCTAGTTTTAGGAGGGATTCCATGGTTGTCGCAGCTGCGAGAAATGGCGAGCCAGAGAGTTCTTTCCTCTTGAAGGCAATGGGATTGAAGAGTGGTAATGTTTTAGATGGCATACTTTTGTATAACCCTAACAGCAATGAATTTATCGTTCAAGAGGAACCCCCATTTTCTAGTCGTTTTCAGTATGTTGATGATCGCGCTGACCTAGAGTGGACTTTAGGAGAGAGAGATACCATTGTGTCGGGCATAGAATGTAAGATGGCGACTACGCACTTTAGGGGTCGTGGCTATGTAGCATGGTATGCCCCAGAAATCCCCTTGAGCTATGGACCTTATAAGTTTGGCGGATTGCCAGGGCTTATCCTCTCTATCTATGATACCAAAAGGCAATGTGAATTTACTATTGCGGGACTGGAGCCTGTGAATTACTACGACCGTCTATATACTTATCAGGAGTATGACCATGAGACCCGAGAAAATGTGCATAAAATGATACGTAATTATTATGCCGACCCCGCATCAGGAATAAAGAATAGTGGTCTGACTATTACTATGTCGGACGAAGACTGGGCGAGCATCAAACCTAAACCCTATAATCCAATTGAACTAGAGTAATAGTCGATTATGGTGCAAAGGCTCTTCTTGCTAGCGACCTTGCTCTTATCAGTTCCCTTTTCGATCTCAGCTCAGAGCGATGGGGAAGTATATCGGTTTGTCATTAGGGATGCAGAGAGTGGAGGGGCAATTCCCAATGTGATTTCCGTCTCTGTAGATAACAATGGTAAGATTGTGAGTAATGCGCTCACCAATACTGAAGGAGAAGTCTCTCTCTCCTCCGAATTACGGCAAATCAAGCTCTTTAGATTCTCCCTTCTGGGCTATGAGACTAAAGAGATAGAGGCCCAACTCATAGACACTAGGCAGGTCTCAGAGGTGCTGCTGCAGTTCGGCAATATGCGACTTCAGGAGATCGTAGTCTCGGTACCTCCTATTCGCCAAAAGGGTGATACTCTGGTCTATAATGCTGCATCCTTTATCAGTACGCAGGATAATTATCTTGACGATTTATTGAAGAAACTTCCAGGGGTATCCGTAAGCCCAAGCGGTGTAATACATTACCAAGGGAAGCCTATCAATAAGTTTTATATAGAGGGTCAAGATCTTTTGGGCAATCAGTACAATCAGATTACAAGAAACCTCCCGGTGGATGCCGTATCGAATGTGGAGGTGCTTGAAAATCACCAGCCGGTGAAAGTGCTCCGAGGGAAAGTGCTTGAGGAGAAAGCTGCCATGAATATCAGATTGAAGGAGAGCCATAAGCTCCGCCCTATAGGTGAGCTCGTGGCTGGTTTAGGAGGGACACCATTAGTGTGGGATAATAGATTGTTCCTTACACAGATTGCGAAAGATAATCAGCATTTGATGGTAGTGAAGATGACCAATAGTGGTGAGGATTTATCTCTTGACGTGGCAGAACAGATAAGCATAGGCGGCAACCCTAATTATACACTTCCACCTAGCCCATACTTATCCATTACTCCTTTGGCATCGAGCTTACCCAAACATCGTTGGCTGGAGAATAACGCCTATACCTTTGGTGGCAATAGTCTCTTCAGACTGGGAACCGCGGGAAGCCTAAGAGCTAAGATTACAGGATACTTGGATAAACAAAGCAAAAAGGATTATACCACCCTCTATGTAGATGCTCCACAGCCCCTAGAGATAGCTGAGACGAGAGAACTCTCAACTCACTATCGGCAGGTTGTCTCTTCGCTAACCTATGAGTTCAATGAAGAGAATACTTTCTTCGTGGACGAACTGAAGTATAAGTATTCTAGCTCATTACAGAGGGGTATTATTACCTCAAATGCTCTTGCACAAAAGCAGAATATAAGCGATCAATATCAATATATTGAAAATTCTCTTAGGACTACCTTAAATATAGGGAAGAAAATGCTAGATATTTCCTCTTTCACCCGCTACACATGGAGGAGAGAGCGTCTAGAGATTGATAATTCGCTGTCGAATGCCTTTGGCTTTGCCAATCGAGACTTTCTTACCAGCAATACCCTCTCATGGCAGTTATGGCGAAAGGGTCAGCACAGACTGTCTCTATCTACTAATGCAATGTATAACTATAGCCATTTTGAGCATTATAGTGGTGTGGGGCTCTCAGAGCTAAGGTTAGTGGCTAGTCCATCCTATTCTTATCACTTTGGTTCTGGACGCATTGGGGTCTCTTTCCCACTGGACTGGAATAGTAGTTCTTTAGTCTTTGAGGATAAGGCAATAGAGGACAGTAGATTGCGCTTCTTTGCGCTATCGCCTAGTTTACGATTGGGTTATGAAATTAATAGGTGGTGGGCATTTGAGGTGAATAGCTCTTATAATAAGCGACCATACAGAGAAGCGTATTACTTTAATATCCCTACGATGAAGGGTTATAGGACGAGATATGAGGGCGCTAAGGAGCTAAAGGCAAGCCATCAGGGAAGTATGGGAATCGGTCTGAAATATAAAAACCTTCTCAAGATGCTCTATGCGAACTTCTCTGCTAACTATAGTAGGACGAAGGTACCCTATATCATGGATTGTACTTATGCGCCGGAGCTTACCACTATGTCTTTTATCCATGTTCCCCACAATAAGCACTTCGTATACGCCAGCCTATCATTGGATAAGACATTTGCTCAGGCAATGGTAACGCTGAAGACTAATATTAGCTATAATGGCTCGAAGTTTGTCATTTCTCAGAATAAGAGCCTAGTGGATAACCAGTCAAATATGCTCAACTATACCTTCGATGCTAACTTCGCAAAGATTAGTTGGATAAAGGTGCACTATATGCTTGGCGGAGCTGTATTTTGGCGTCAAAACAAGTTGGGGACGAGTAAGCCGCTCAACCTATTTGCCAATGAGTTAAAGTTACTATTTCCTTTTACGAGTAGGATTAATGCTTCTGTGAGCTACCAACATAAGGCAAACCAACAACCTCAAGGGCATTATCTGCATGCTCATTTTGCTGATACAGAGGTCAATTATAAGCCTAATAAACACTGGGGAATAAGCATCTTGCTCAATAATATTTTCAATAACGACCATTACCAACTATTTAGTCAGTCTGGACTTAATGGTAGTTATTACTCACTTCCTCTAAGAGGACGGGAACTTATGGTGAAATTCAAGAGGAGCTTCTGACAGTAGTTAACACACCTAGTAAGCTTTCCTCATCTGAATATCACTTCCATCCAGACCGTATATCCACGACTGCTGAGACCATATACTCCTCCTTATTCAATTAGAAATGGGTTTGGGCGATGCCCTAGTCTTCTCTAGATATACTCCTCAAAGATATGTACCCGTTTATTCTAATGTGTCAGCTCAGAAATACCTACATGTAGGTATTGGGAGGGTGGGGGTTGGGTGGTATCTTTGTTGTTCTATATGACAAGGAGTAATTAATGAGACTATCCGAATTACATACTGGGGAGCGGGCAATTATTCGTAGGCACCATAGCAATAGGGCGTTTCGGAAGCGCTTGATGGAGATGGGGTTTATACCAGGAGAGGAAATCCTCGTGGTAAAGAATGCTCCCCTAAGAGATCCAGTGGAGTATCGTATCCTCAATTATGATGTCACGCTCCGACGCTCCGAGGCGATGGATATAGAGGTGGAGCCAATAAGTAAGCAAGCTCGAGAGCGCAGGCATACACATCAGAGGATGGAGCATAGTGTGGAGGGGCGAACCGTTATAGACTCCAAGCGGATTAGAGTTGCCTTTGTGGGGAATCCTAATAGCGGCAAGACGTCGCTTTTCAATGCCGCTAGTGGCGCTCACGAGCGTGTGGGAAACTACAGCGGTGTGACCGTTGAGGCGAAACGGGCGACCTATAAACAGGGCGGATATACCTTTGAGCTTATCGACCTCCCTGGTGCTTACTCGCTTAGTAGCTATAGTCCTGAAGAGCGTTATATCAATGATTATCTAACGGGAGAGAATAAGCCAGATGTTATCCTTAATGTGGTGGACTCTACAAATCTGGAGCGTCACCTCTACATGACCACACAGCTTTTGGAGACCAGTATACCACTCGTTGTGGCACTTAATATGTGGGATGAGATGGAGGCATCTAGCAGCCGTTTGGATGTAGAGGCGCTGAGTGAACTATTAGGCATGCCTCTTTGCCCAACTGTGGGACGGATGGGCAAGGGTATTCAGCAACTCTTTGGGCATATTATCTCTATCTTTCAAAACCGTTCGCACGTACGCCGTGTGATAGATGTACGGTATCGTACCGAGATAGAGCAGGTAATCCGTAGGGTGGCTGATGAAATTAATCAAGAGGGAAAGGGGTTGCCAGAGTCTCTGCGAGAGCTTCGACCTAGGTTCTTAGCCATTAAGCTTTTGGAGGAGGATGAGGCTACGCAGGGGAGGTTTGGCACGTTGGCGGATGGAGGGGAGCGACTTTCCGCTCTCGTAAAGCAGGAGATAGAGCAGTATCAGCGGCATACCGGCAACGAGATTCAGCATGATATTACCAATGGAAGGTATGGATTTGTGCGTGGTGCTTTGCAGGAGACTTACCAATCGGACTATGCCAAGCTGACAGAGCAAAACCACAGAATTGATCACCTACTTACGCATAAGGTGTGGGGGCTCCCTATCTTCGTGGTGGTGATGTTCCTGATGTTCCAGCTTACGTTTAGGCTTGGAGAGTACCCTATGCAGTGGATTGTGGAGGGCGTAGGACTATTGGTAGAATGGACGAGTAATGTCATGAGTCCGGGTATGCTGAGGGACTTGATTGTGGATGGTGTTATCTCTGGAGTGGGCGGCGTACTGATTTTCCTCCCCAATATTGTGATCCTATATCTATGCCTCGCTATCATGGAGGATACCGGGTATATGGCTCGTGCAGCCTTTATTATGGATCGGGTGATGCATGTGATAGGTCTGCATGGTAAGTCCTTTATCCCGCTTGTGATGGGCTTTGGGTGCAACGTGCCCGCTGTGATGGCAACGAGGACGATAGAGAACCGTAACAATCGATTGGTAACAATGCTGATTATCCCCTTTATGAGCTGTAGCGCTAAGCTGCCGGTATACCTCCTCTTGGTAGGGACATTCTTCCCCAAGAGTGCGGGGACGGTGCTCTTCTTGCTCTATGCTACTGGTATACTGGTAGCGGTAGGGAGTGCATTGCTCTTCAAGAGGTATTTCAATACGGCAGAGGAGACGCCTTTCGTGATGGAGCTACCGCCTTACCGTATTCCCACTATCAAGAGTGTATTGCTGTACATGTGGGAGCGCTCCAAGCAATATCTGCACAAGATGGGTTCGGTAATCTTGGTGGCGTCCATAGCTATCTGGGCACTGAGCTACTTCCCCAACGTAGATCATCTGCACCAGCATGAGATCGACGAGCTGGTAGCAGAGCATATTGCAGAAGTAAGCCCTACCGAAGCCGAGGACTTTCTCGCAATGGAGGGTAGTGCTCAGGCGGCAATGCTACAGCAGGAGTATTCGATGATAGGGCGGATTGGTCATGGGATTCAGCCCATCTTCGCTCCTCTCGGCTACGACTGGCGTATGAGTGTATCGCTCCTCACAGGGGTTGCGGCGAAGGAGATTGTAGTAAGCACACTGGGCGTACTCTACACCGGAGAGGACGATGCGGAGGTGATGCTATCTGAGAAGCTGCGGAGTACTCGATACCCCGACGGCTCTCCTGTGATAGATCTAGTAATCGCCTTCTCTTTTATGATATTTGTGCTGGTGTATATACCGTGTATTAGCACCGTGATAGCTATAGGACGGGAAAGCGGTAGTTGGAAGTACGCTCTTTTTAGTGCCCTCTATTCGATTACCTTGGCTTGGATACTAGGGTTTGCTGTAACTCAGATAGGACATCTCTTCTTATGATACAGACAATAATTACTTACGCTATACTTGTGGTGGTCTTCGTATTGGCGGTGCGCTTCCTATGGAAGAGCCTCAATCCTCCAAAGGATGTACCCCCTGCTTGCTCAGGCTGTGCGCTCCGAGATGCATGTAGTGCCAAAGCAAAGAAGCAGGGTGAGCAGATGAAGTGCAAGTAATAGCCACTCTATAGGGTAGCGACACCTTGGGTCAATACTTGTGCACCGGAAGGTATGCCACCTACGATTTCAATGTACTCACTACTGATATTCCCCACCTGTACTTGGGTGCGGGCAAGTGTGTAATTGCCCTCTTTCTCCCCCTCCACAATGTAAACGAAGTAGTCGTTGCCCTCCTTCTGGATCGCCGAAATAGCCCAAGTTTGACCCCTAGAGTATATTTTGGGGTCAAACTTGGGTTTATCTGACCATCACCACGGATGAAGTAGCTCTCTGCACCCTTCTCAATATAGGCGCCACCTGAGATGCTGTTGTTGGCCTCCAGTGCATCGTAAATCTCTACGATAGTGATGCCTAAGGCTTGCATCCTAGATGGGTTGATGGCTACTTCGTATTGCTTCAGATAGCCACCCCAGCTATTAACCTCTACTACACCCTCTATCCCTGAGAGCTGTCGGCGTACTATCTAGTCCTGAATCGTGCGCAAATCCATAGCGGAATATCGCTCCTCGTAGCCGGGCTTAACATCGAGCGTGTACTGGTAGATCTCACCTAATCCCGTGGTAATAGGTCCCATCTCGGGTGTCCCAAATCCTTCCGGGATATTGGCAGAAGCGCTCTTAATCTTTTCGGCTATAAGGGTACGCGGTAGGTAGGTGCCCATACTTTCCTTGAAGACAATGGTGACCACCGAAAGCCCAAACTTGGAGGCCGAACGAATCTCCATCACCCCCGGGAGGTTCGCTAGCTCCAGCTCCACCGGTGCGGTGATGTACTGCTCTATCTCTTGGGTCGATAGATTATTAGATGTGGTAATCACCTGAACTTGGTTATTGGTGATATCCGGCACAGAGCCCACCGGAATATTCTGCATTGCATATAGCCCGAAGCCCACTACCATGAGCGTAAAGAGTAGCACAATGGGCTTATTCCTCAGACTAAAACCTATGATTTTCTCCAGCATCTCCTCTATGTTTTTTTGTAATTATCCGTCTAGTACTGCTTATAAATACCTATAAGCGAGGGTTGCGTTTTCATTAGTTCTGCTTGACCATCACAAAAGTACCTAAAAAACGTGAAGCAACACATCGCCCACCACTAGTCTCTATCGTCCTGATCATCAATAGGTAA
>NZ_JADRGN010000057.1:0-9914 GCF_018206105.1 Porphyromonas levii | reverse complement strand
TTTTTTCCTGCTTACTTGACTACCTAACCTAAAAAGTAGTTACATTTGCGAATACGAGAGAGATATATGACAATTTCCACTACTATTGTTCTGTATTTATCATAATCCTCTCTATACCTATATTTACTTTAACGTTTATGGACTGCCATGAATCTACTATGATAATTGACTACAGTATACTAACTAACTTTTACAATATTATCTATGGCTACGACAACAACACCTGGTGAGATTAAAGTCTCATCCAAAGCTTGGGTAAAGTCTATTTTATCCTTCGTACTGGTACTCTGTACCATGCCATTAGGGCATGCTATGATGATTCTAATGGAGCACTTCATCTTCCCTCAATGGCTCCCGAATGCGGCTTTTGCAATGGGGGCTTTGGGATTGGTATTCGCCATTTGTGGCGTCTTCTTGAAAAAAGAGACTCCTCAGACTATCATGGGGCTCATCGGAGCACTTCTGCTTTGGACTGGCTGGGTAGAGTTTCTCTTTATGTACTATGCCCAAAGGTTCGGCGCACATCCTGAGATTGTGAATGGAGTGATTTCAACATCAACTGAATACATCAATGGGATTGCGAGCCAACCACAGATGTTTCTAAATGGAGAGCCAGTAGCGCACATCCAAGATATTAAGCCACTCGTCGTTACACGCCCAGAATACCTACTTATGCCTGCATCTTTCGGTATGTGGGTTACTGTCATGCTACTCTATATATTTAATGTCCGTACTGGATGTAACTTTATCAATTGGTGCCAGAAATTATTCTTTGGCAAGAAACGTGAGGAGATTGTGACCAAAGGGATGACGCGCCACCCAGCTATTGTAACGTTTATAGAAACGATGATGCTGTTATGGACTTGCTACCTAGTTCTGATGTTTTGCTACGACCCCCGCTTCTTAGGAGAGACACATCCTGTAACTATAGCTCTTGGTATTGGTTGCCTCGTGGGAGCATTCTTTATTTTCCGCAAGCAACTCAGACTGCATCAATGGGGACCCAATATCCGCATGGCAATTGCCAATGTTATAGTTATCTGGACTCCTGTAGAGATACTAGGGCGCAACGATATGCTCAACGAAATATGGGTAGCCCCTTTGGAGCATATTACTGAGATGGTGGTGGTTCTGGTTACTTTTATTGCCATAGGCACTTATCTAGCATTACAGAAGAAGAAATCGAGAGGACACTAAGGCACGGGATATTAAAAGACGAGCTCCAAGGGATTATGCTTTTTTCTTGGAGCTCGTACTAATGTACTGAAGCCTGAGCGTCATGTCTGCAAATGGGGAAAGAGGTCATGGCTTATAGAGGTCACACCTATATTAATATGTACTTATAGGGCTCCATATCGTCATTTTTATTTACCTTTGAAGTTCTAAGGACGAATAGGAAAAGATGATGATGAAGATAGATAAGAAGAAAGTACTCAAAGAGATTGGCTTTTTTGCTGGTATCCTTCTACTCGCTGGTGTGATTTCGGGATTTATAGACCTTACGCCACACAAGCCCATTGCTCAGACTGCATCTCAGAAACCTGCAGCGGTAAGAGATATTACTGGGCAGGAATTTATCGACCAAATATATGACTATACCTCTGGGAATGAGTGGAACTATAAGGGTGACAAACCTGCGGTAATAGACTTCTATGCCGTGTGGTGTGGTCCTTGTAAGCGTCTACGACCTCGCCTAGAACAGTTGGCAGCGGAGTATGGCGATGAGATTGTAGTCTATGCCATAGAGGTCGAAAAGTATCCAGAGCTAATGAGGATGTTGGGCATACAGGCTTTCCCTACGCTACTATTTGTACCCACAAAGGGCATTCCCACTTTGGGGCAAGGACTGATGAGCCTTCGGACTTTAAGAGAAGAGGTCGAGAAGATTAAGAAGTAGTGATTATGAATGAACGCATCTATCTCCTAGAGGAGGCAGACCCACAGGTATTCTTTGGGGTGAATAATCGTAACCTGCTTATCCTTAAGGAGACCCACCCTAAGCTACGTATTATGGCAAGGGGCAATATTATTAAAGTTATTGGGGAGGCTGAAGAACTGAAGCCCTTTCTCCGGCTGCTCAATCAAATGGAAGAGCGTGTAACAAAGTACAATACCCTAGATGAAGGAACACTAGAGGCAATGATTTCGGGCGAAGAGCGTGTGGCAAAGCAGCCTCAGGAAGATATTGTGGTATATGGTGCTGGAGGGAAGCCTATCACTGCTCGGACACAAAACCAAGCAAAGCTTATTGAGTTGATTGAGTCGCATGACCTCGTATTTGCCACGGGTCCAGCTGGATCGGGCAAGACCTTTCTTGCTATTGTTATGGCTGTGAAGCTACTCAAGTCCAAGGAGGTTCGCCGAATCATTCTAAGTCGTCCTGCGGTAGAAGCTGGTGAGAAGCTAGGGTTTCTCCCAGGCGAAATGAAGGATAAACTTGATCCTTATTTACAACCTCTATATGATGGACTTCAAGAGCTTATCCCTGCGATTAGGCTCAAAGAGTATATGGAGAGTGGCGTGATTCAGATTGCCCCACTTGCCTATATGCGGGGTCGGACACTCAATGATGCTGTCATCATCCTAGATGAAGCACAAAATACAACCCCGCACCAAATGAAGATGTTCCTCACGAGACTTGGCCGGAGCGCTAAGATGATTATTACAGGAGATATGACCCAAGTGGATTTGCCCAAGGGCGTGCCCTCGGGGTTAAGAGAAGCAGAGCGTATCCTCCGGAATGTAGATGGCATTGGGTGGATGGAATTTGAGAAGAAAGATATTATGCGGCATGAGCTTGTACAGGCAATTGTAGACGCTTACGATGCTCACGAGCACGAGAAACAAGAGTAAATACAACACACATATTATATACATAGTATTATGGCAAAGGCATTGACAAATACGAACCTAAACCTACCAGGGATAAAGAACCTCTATCATGGCAAGGTGAGAGATGTATACACGCTGGAGGGCGACCTATTGGCAATGGTAGTAACGGATAGGATTTCGGCATTCGATGTTATCCTCCCTGAGGGTATCCCTTACAAGGGAGAGATACTCAATAGAATAGCTGCTAAAAACCTAGATGCGACCTCTGATATTGTCTCAAACTGGAAGATCGCTACTCCCGACCCAATGGTGACAATAGGGCATAGTTGCGAACCATTCAAAGTGGAGATGGTGATCCGTGGCTATATCACGGGAAGTGCCTGGCGCACCTATACCTCTGGGCATCACACGATTTGTGGTATCACGCTTCCAGAGGGCTTGAAAGAGAATCAGAAGTTTGACCACCCTATCATTACGCCTACGACTAAGGCCGATGAAGGACACGATGAGGATATCTCTCGAGAGGAGATTATTGCTTCCGGACTAGTATCCAAAGAGGACTACGAAGAACTAGAGAGGATAACACAAGCTCTATTTAATAGAGGTACCGAGCTAGCAGAGAA
Organism: Porphyromonas levii; assembly: GCF_018206105.1. Lineage (NCBI taxonomy): Bacteria > Pseudomonadati > Bacteroidota > Bacteroidia > Bacteroidales > Porphyromonadaceae > Porphyromonas > Porphyromonas levii. The sequence continues at coordinate 6,459 of NZ_JADRGN010000057.1, read as the reverse complement.
GCAAGGTCTTATTCTTGTAGATACGAAGTATGAGTTTGGTAAAAAGGATGGTAAGATCTATCTAATCGATGAGATTCACACACCAGACTCCTCTCGCTATTTCTATAAAGACACTTACCAGGAGCTATTTGAGAAGGGCGAAGCACAACGTCAGCTCTCCAAGGAGTTCGTACGGAAATGGCTTATGGATAATGGCTTCCAAGGGAAAGAGGGTCAGAAGGTCCCAGAGATGACTCCAGAATATTGCGATAGCGTAACAGAGCGATACATTGAACTCTTCGAGCACCTAACAGGAGAGAGCTTCGAGAAGCGTGATACCAGCAATCTACACGATAGAATAGAACGCAACCTCACTGCATGGCTCAAGGAGAACAAATAAAAGGGGAATCTTTCGCAGGTAGGATTAGGGCAATGTTTGATAGCATTGCCCCGACCTACGATGTGCTCAATAGGGTTAATAGCTTCGGGCTGGACATCCATTGGCGTAAGGATTTAGTTAGGAGGGTATCCAATGAGCGGCCCTTGCGAATACTAGACTTAGCAGCAGGGACAGCAGACCTCTCAATCATGCTGGCTCAAAAGTGCCCTAATGCTACAGTGATTGCGAGCGACCTCTCTATCGGGATGCTCGAGATTGGCGAACAAAAAGTAAGGGAAGCGGGGTTGAAGCAAGTGGAATTCAAAGTGGCAAACGCCTTGGATCTACCTTTCGATAATGATAGTTTTGATGCAGCTACCTGCGCTTTTGGCATACGCAACTTTGAGTCTATCCAGAAGGGGTATGAGGAGCTCTTCAGAGTATTGCGCCCAGGTGGCATGGTAGCGATATTGGAACTCTGTGAGCCAGAGAATGGGTTCCTCAATCTAGCCTACAATGTGCACATGAAGGCTGTTGTTCCAGTGGCAAGTTCGCTAATAGGTCATCATAAAGATGCCTATGACTACTTAGCTAAGAGCATTCACAAAGTTCCCCATAGAGAAGGGATGGAGCAGCTGATGCAGAAGGCGGGCTTAGTGAATACCTACTATAAAATATATCCACCAGGTGTATGTGGACTATATGTAGGCTATAAGCCGCTAAGGGAAGAGAGTGCGCAACATCAAGAAAGAATCTATAGCCTTCAGCACAGACGATAAGAGTGACAAGAAAATACGGGCTCATAGGCAAAGGCATCAGCTACAGTCGCTCTCCTGAGATATGGCAAGAGTTATGGCAGAAGGAGGGAGTTGGAGACTGTTCCTTCGAGATTATCGATACAGATAATCCGCAGTCGATTATCCAACAATTTAGACTAGACCCTTCATGGTATGGCTTGATGGTAACTACGCCATACAAAGAGACCGTATTACCCTTGCTCGATACACTATCTATTGAAGCTCAAGAGGTGGGAGCAGTTAATGCAATAGCAAAATCCAATGGGAGTCTGATCGGTTATAATACTGATATTGCAGGCTTTCTCGCACCGCTTGAAGGATATTTACTCGAAGGTAATGCCCTTGTCTTGGGGAGTGGAGGAGCGAGCAAAGCGGTTCGTTATGCGCTTAAATCTATTGGAATGAACGTGGCTATTGTCTCGCGCTCTCCAAGAGAGGGAGAGCTGAGCTATAATGAGGTGACAACTAGTTACCTTGCCTCTACACGCATAATTGTCAATGCTACGCCTTTGGGTGGGCCTCTTTTTCCAGATAGGTGTCCAGATATCCCGTATTCGGCACTTACTGATAAGCATATCCTATACGACCTATCCTATTTACCCCCACTCAGATTCTTATCTGTAGCACCAGCCACATGTATCAAAATAAATGGGGAAGATATGCTTCGTGCTCAGGCAGGGGTAGCAAATAGGATATTCCAAAGACTAGGCAAGTGAAATAAATGTATATTATTGGTATCTTTGCCAGAACATAGAATACGTTTTATAGCTCAGTAGAAATGAAGCAAATAATAAAGGCATCCATAGTTGGTCTATTCGTCCTTCTCTTCGCGACCTCGTGCAACGAACTAGCCAAGGTCCAGAAGAGTACAGACTTGTACGAAAAGTATTCGTATGCCAAGAAGTTTTACAATACAGGGAAGTACGCTTGGGCTGCTCAAACCCTAGAAGAGATACTCCCCTACTTTCGTGGTAGTAGTGAGATGGAGCCCGCTCTATACCTTAAGGCTCAGTCGTACTACAAGATGAAAGACTACCAACAAGCACAGCTTGCCTTCAAGCAGTACTACACCGACTTCCCGAATGGTGAGTATACCGAATTGGCTCGCTTCTATTCAGGCTATGGATTGGCGCAGGACATTCCTGACCCAAGACTTGATCAGTCCAAGACTATGTCTGCTATGCATGAGCTGCAGCAGTTTATTGACTTCTACCCTCAGAGCGAGAAAGCAGAGGAAGCCAAGCAATTGCTCTTTACTTTGCAAGAGAACCTTGCTCTTAAGGAAGTCCTCAATGCGAAACTATACTACGACTTAGGCAACTACATATTCAACAATTACGAGAGTTGCATCATCACCGCTCGTAATGCCATGAAGACGTACCCCTACTCTATCCATAAGGAAGAGATGCACTACTACGTAGTCGCTTCCCTATACGAAATAGCGAAGAACAGCGTACAGGAAAAGAAGCAACAGCGTCTAAGAGACCTCAGAGATGAGTACTACAACTTCATCAATGAGTTTCCCGACGGCAAGCGAAGGAAAGATGTAGATAAGTTCTTTGCGTATGCCGAGAAGAATATTGACCCCAACGCAGGTTGGTATTGATATAGAGACACGATAGAAGTTTACAAGTTTACTACACTATACAATAGGTATGAAGAAGAAGACAAATACTCCACTGACGACAGTTACTCGTGACCTTGATAAGTTTAGCGAGCCTACTGGTAACCTTTACGAATCAGTAGTGGTGATGAGCAAGCGTGCTAATCAAGTAGCTGCAGAAACTAAGAGCGCCCTAGAGAATAAGCTCCAAGAGTTTTCTACCTACACTGATACAATGGAGGACTTCTCTGAGAATCAGGAGCAGATCGAAATATCTAAGTACTACGAGCGCCTTCCAAAGCCAGTACTAGTAGCTGCTAAAGAGTTTGAGGACGGAGAAGTATACTTCTGCAATCCTCTCAACGAAGTGGAGGATGAGGAAGAGCTCTGATGCTCCAAGACTAGAAGACAAGTGGGTGGTAAGTAGGTACGCAAGTATCATGCTACCGCTCACTTTTTTATTACAAATACATATTGAAGTATGATACAGCGCAAACAAACACTATTTTTACTATTCTCGGGAATACTGATGCTGCTTATGGTCTTTATCCCTATCGCTAAGGTGACAATTCCCGACATGGTTTACTCACTCAATGCCACAGGCTTTGAAGACTTATCTGGAGATATAGCAATGCCTACCTGGGCTTTATTTGGTATAACAATCCTCATTGTCTTGCTCAGCTTTGTGGCAATATTCCTTTACACCAAGCGAGTACTCCAGATGCGTATTACCGTCTTTAACCTTCTGCTGAAGGTTGGTTTCTATGCCTTAGTCTTTGTATACCGTTATTCATTTACAAATACACTTGTAGATTCCAACTTAGATTGGGACTTTAGTATTACCCCTTGGCTCGCCCTTCCAATCATAGCGATAATATTCGACTATCTTGCCTACCGAGGCATAGCCATAGATGAGCGAACAGTTCGCTTTATGGATAGACTCCGCTAATAAGTTGGATATATAGCATAAAAATGGTACCTTTGCAACGCTTTGCGTAATCTCTGCTAGGAATGCATGAGTGGCCTAGTTATATTGCGTTTAGTAAGTACTAAATAATATAAGCAAAAAGAGCAATGGATTTAATTAAGCTTGTAGAGCAAGAGATGGCTGCAGGAAAGCAGCACCCACAGTTTAGGAGTGGTGATAACATCTCTGTAGCGTATCGTATCAAGGAGGGTGACAAGGAGCGTATCCAGATCTTCCGTGGTGATGTCATTAAGATTGTGGGTGATGGTGACAATCGTCGCTTTACAGTTCGCAAGATTTCAAGTGGTATTGGTGTAGAGAGGATCTTCCCTTTCAACTCTCCATTTATCGATGAGATCACTGTACACAAGAGAGGTCATGTACGCCGTGCTAAGCTCTATTACCTACGTCAGCTCACTGGTAAGAAGGCTCGTATTCGCGAGAAGAAGAGCTACTAATAGCTTTATTGCCAAATTGAGTAAAAAAGGCTGGTCAGGAACATAACCGACCAGCCTTTTCTGTTTCCTATTAGTCTCTAAAACGTTTCCATGTAACCTCCTCACCATTCTCATGCCGAGCTAAAACACGGGCAAGGACAAAAAAATAATCACTCAGGCGATTTATAAAGTTCTTGACTCCAGCCTCCACATCTGCCTCAGGGTCTGTATCCAATAGAAGATATATAGCTCGCTCAGTACGGCGTGTCACGGTACGGCAAACATGAGCCATACTAGCTGCCTGACCTCCTGCAGGGATAATAAACTCAGTCAACTTAGGTAGCTCAGAGTCCATTACATCTATCTGATGCTCCAAGGTCTTGATATCCTCATCTGTTACGCCACTTGGCAAATCAAATTCCTTCTTCTGCCCTCTGAAGTCTGCAGCCAAGTAAGATCCACAAGTAAATAGGCGGTCTTGGATCATCGTCAAGGTTACATCCTGCCCTATTTCACTAGGTGTAAGTGCTCTAAGCAATCCGACAAACGAGTTAAGTTCATCCACCGAACCATAAGTATTCAACCGCAAAGACCCTTTTGAAATTCTCTGACCGCTCATCAAAGAAGTCCGTCCCTTGTCTCCGCCTCTTGTATAGACCGAACTTCGCTTAATCTCTTTCTCTGTACTCATATTCTATTTCTATTAAAATGTAGTTCGATAAACATACTTCACCTTATCCATACCAGCAACAAGTGCGGTATCATAGAGATCTAGTACTATCCCTTGTGGGATGCTCCCTACCCACTTCTTAAACACTCTAGCCGTCTCTTTAGTTTTCCGAATATCCGTAAATATCAAATAAGTGCTATCAGTGATATCAATAGCTTCAATATTACTCGTGACCACCAATACTCTATCCAAATCGTGAGGTAACTGATAAGTGATAGGCACAGAAGAAGATGCCAACCGCACAATCGTTTCTACGCTCTTATCTTGATCTATCAAAACAACTTCGCGAAGTGGCACACGTGCTACCGTCCTATATATGAGTAGGTGCAACGATCTACTAAACAGCGGATAATACTCATCAAAATGATAATACCGTGCATACGGACGAACCAACATCTGCACCATGCGATAAGCCTTGGGAGAGTGTACACCCCTACCTCTCCCATACCTTATCCTTCGAAGCCAACGAAAGCGATACAAACTTATTCTCCTATAATGTGTCATAACAATAGCAAACGTAACACTTTTTGAGGTGACTCATGCGTTTTGTAGCTAGAAAATAGATATCTTTGAGGTGCGACAAGGAATAATTATTCAATATATACATAGTAATTATATGAAAACGACTAGGTTCAAAATAATGGCAGTGCTAGTGCTGCTTACGACAGGTCTCGCTGGCTGCTCCACAGTAGCTTTGAGTGGAAGAAATAGAGTCAATCTTATTCCCGATAGCCAAGTGCTACAAGCGAGCTTTGCCCAATATCAAGAATTTATGGCGAAAGCCCCTAAGAGTAGAAATACCAAGCAGGTACAAAGAGTTGTGCAGATAGGACAGCGTATTGCCAAGGCTACAGACGCTTATCTCCGTGCCAGCGGATTGGCAGCAGATGCAGACAACTTCCGATGGGAGTTCAATCTAATTGCCTCTGACCAAGTAAACGCATTCTGTATGCCTGGTGGCAAGATTGTGGTGTACGAAGGCATACTCCCCGTAACCAAAAATGACGATCAGCTAGCCACTGTAATCTCTCACGAGGTGGCACACGCAGTAGCAAAACATGCCAATGAGCGCATGAGCCAGCAAGTCCTACAGCAATACGGGGCTTCAGCCCTAGGGCTTCTTCTTGGAGGCAAAGGCAGAGCTACTCAGCAAGTAGCAAGCATCCTCTACGGAGTGGGCTCGCAGGCATTCTTTACTCTTCCATACAGCAGGAAGCACGAGTATGAGGCAGATAAAATCGGACTCTACCTGATGGCTATTGCTGGTTTCGACTATACTCAGGCGGAAGTATTCTGGAAAAACATGGCAGGTGGCAAGTCACAAGAAGGACAGAGCGACTTCTGGAGCACACACCCTACCGATGCTAAGCGTATCCAAGCTATCCACGATGAGCTACCCAATGTACGTGCATTCTTGAGTGGTGGAAAAGCGAGCATTCCCACTCCTAAAAATGCCAGTGCAATTACGCCTACAGCACAGAAGTCGGTAAATATGTCTGACATCAATAAGGGGCGTACTACCCCGATCAAGACAAGATACTAGTAGAGCATCATACGCCCTAGATCT
>NZ_JADRGN010000056.1:0-10263 GCF_018206105.1 Porphyromonas levii | reverse complement strand
ACACTAGCCCGTTGTCGAAAAATGGGGAGTACTATAACTTTCAGATAGAACGATACTGCTGAAATGTATATAGGAAAAAAATATCTACAGAGCTCGTAGAGTAGAGGTTGGTACGCCTCGAAAGCGGAGGACGTGTCCTCCAACTTATTGCAAAGATCAAACTTTACTGATCATAGAGTATAAATCACAGCAGCATAGATGACAACTATGGTACAAATATTGTCCAGACCAACCTGTAAAGGCACAAAACTCACCTGAGTGTAAAAATGGTGTATAATTTTTGATATTAACTAATATGAACGAGAAGCTTAATAAAGAAGCCCTTCAATCAATAAAAGGAGGAGAGAGAGCAGAAGGCAACATGTGTGGTGAACTACAAGAAAGTGCTAGCCGTCATGGGCGTACTTGGACTGAAGAACAATGGGACAAGTGGTGTGAAGCGTTCTACCGTGAGTGCTAATATATGCACTTAATCTAAGAAAAGAGGGAGTTCTCTAAGACAACTTGCTCCTAGAGAACTCTCTCGATTAATCCATAATGTTGCTAACCGCCTCTTCTTATGAATACAAAGAATATATCAGTGTTTATTGTTTCTTTACTATCTATATTTCTACTATCTTCTTTTAAGATTGAAAATAATAAGCATAGTTCTATAATAGACCAAGCCAACCTGAAGATACTATACCGTTTTGAAATGAAGAAGAATCCTTTTGGCGGTATTAGCATTATGAAGGACACAACCGTTTTTCTTCACGGAGACGTTTTTTCTTTATCTTATACTCAAAGTGCTTACTATTCTGACTCATTGATAAATACCCCAAATGGAGGTAAAATAAAATTCAGAATGATGGAAAGAGGCCTTAATGAGAATAATCCTTATTTATTTCTTGAGCCACACACTTTGCCTGATTACACCTACGTGGATCACGACCAAAAACTTATAATTAACTACGACTCAGAAAGATTTTATGTGCCTGTGTTATATAGGGAGCCGATTGAGGATGTAAAATGGACTTTAAGGAATTATGACTCACGTGTGATTGCTGGATATCAGGTTTATAAGGCTATTTGTGATTTTAGAGGTAGGCGATATGAAGCTTGGTATACGCCTGAAATCCCAGTCGAAGTAGGGCCATGGAAGTTTCATGGATTACCCGGCGTCATACTTGAAGTATATGATGAAGACAAGAACTTTTTTTGGACAGCATTTAGTGTGGAGTATTCACCAAAGAAGCCAATTGAATCTATTAGGTGGATTAAGTTTTCAGAGACCCCATTTACTATTGTGGATCGCAAAGATTATCTGAGAGATGTAAGATTATACGTTAGTGGAGAAGATATAAATAATAATAATACACTGCAGCAGATAATTTCTTCAGGTGTTCGGACTCGATATCGTCAGAGACCGCATAAAGAAATTAAATATGATTTTATAGAGCTTGACTATAAACAGGAGAATAATATAGAAACTCAAGGTAGCCGAGAAAGCGCTGAATTATTGGATGATAATTATAGTTTTGACTCTATCAAAGGAGTCCGGAAGAAGGACTATTTATTGCTGCAGTATGAATATTCCAGCTTGAAAGATACGATAGATCTAATCTACTATAGACCTGATATTCAATTGGTTGAAATACATGATAATCAATCTGTCACTTACAGTATGCGTACATACCAAATGAAAGATGAATTTGGATCGGAAGAGGGCAAAAAAAAATGGCAAGGTCTTTTTGATCAGGGCGTCGAGTCGGTGAAAGCAGGAGTATTACCTATGAAAGATTTTATGAATAGGTTGCCAAGGCTTGGACAACAAGATATTATCAAGATAAATCTCGAGACAGGAGCGATGCTTGTATATGATAATATCGGAACAGAGCAGTATAAATATGATGATTTGATAAACATTAAGTGGCATTTGTTAGATAAACAAAAAACAATACTTGGATATGACTGCCAATTAGCCATTACTAATTTCAGAGGTAGAAAATGGTTTGCATGGTATTCAATTGACCTTCCTATTGGTGCTGGTCCATGGAAGCTTTTTGGACTACCTGGGGTCATATTTGAAGCTTACGATGAAAAAAAACATTATCATTATACTTTAAAGGGGTTAGAACAAAAACAACCATTACTAGACTATACGATACTGCTCTCCCCAAATGCAACACAGATAGATAGGATTAAATTCATAAATAGCCATCAAGTATATGCAAACACTGGAGGAGAATTATTAATTTTTAGTACTCCTTCTAAGATAGATAATTACCCAAAGCCAAAGGAACTAGAGTGAAAATGATATGAAAAGAATATTTTTTTTGCTGTTATTGACTTGTATATTCGATAGTCTGCTTGTATTCGGGCAGACTGAGGGAAGAGTAATTAGCAAAGAGGGTAGTGACATACTATCAGGTGTGATTGTTGTGGCAAAAAGAGCTGGAGAGAAAAAAGTATTGAGCTATTCAAGAACCAATAATGATGGGAATTTTAAATTGAATATAAACCCTACGTCTGGCGTATGGCTATACTTCTCTATGTTGGGATATGCCAAGGATAGTTTAGAACTCACTGAGGGACAGAGCTATTATGAAATAAAATTGCGAGAGCAAGTCACAGAACTCCAAGAGGTCAAAGTAACAGCTAAGGCAATTACGGCTCGAGGGGACACAATCAGATATTTGGTCTCTAACTTTAGTGAGATACAGGACAAAAATCTTGCTGATGTACTGAAGAAGATGCCTGGAATAGAGGTGTCGGAGAGCGGTCAGATTAAGTACCAAGGTCAGGCGATTAATAAGTTTTATATCGAGGGGCGTGATATGCTTGGAGGTCGCTATGGTATTGCGACGAATACGATTAATCCTGATGATGTCGGGTCTGTAGAGGTGATGGAAAATCATCAGCCGATTAAGGCCTTGGAGGATATCTCTTTCTCTCAAAATCCTGCTATTAATATTCGTCTCAAAGAGGATGCTAAAAGTCGCTGGGTAGGTACAGCTACATTGGGCGGTGGCTATATGGATACTAAGCCTGCTCTCCTGTGGGATGGTCAGGCAACTCTAATGAGATTTAAGAAGGAGAATCAGGTGCTCATCACGGGGCGAAGCACCAATGCTGGTAAGAGTGCGAGTACATTTAGCTCTAATCTCATATTTGATAATGATGGTTCGCCATTTGGCGGTGAGTATTCGCTCTCTAACCCTATAGGGGTCTCGCCATCAGTGCCGTATCAGTTGGCTCTCAACCGAACTCGCAAAGGTCCGTCGCATATGGTGAGTACCAATAACTTGTGGGGGCTGGGTAAGCATATAGATTTGACGAGCAAGGTCAATTATAGTCACCAAACAGACCTCTCTAGTAGTCGCTCGGAGATGATTTACTTCCTCAATGATGGCAATAGAGTGATTGAGAGCCAGGAGCAGTCGGAGGCTCGTGACAAGAATCTCTCTGTAGATGTCAATCTGCTGGTTAATCGTCCTAAGCTCTATCTGAGTAATAAGCTGTCGGGAAACTTTGAGTGGAACAATGTGGAGCTACTCACAGTTGGAACGTATCCCAATGTTCAAGCAGTAAAAGGGGAACGACAAGGTGTGGAAAATAGGCTCAACGTCCTAGTGCGTAGAGGCAGAGGTGGTTTCTCACTCAATTCGTTTGTGAAGTGGGAGAGGCGACCAAATGTCTTGGAAGTGGAAAGTGAAACACAGCATCCAACTTTACGACAAACTCTAGCTTCGCAATTGCTATTTACCAACACTTCTACGAGTCTTAGTTATATTTTGGGCCGTGTGGTACTCTCCACTAAGCTGGGCTTGGCGACTATGCACAGAAGTATGGAGAGTCATCTAAGTGGTTTGGAACTTTCGCTCTCTCCGCTGGAAAATGATGTAAGAGCCAATTATTATCAGCTCTATGCGACACCACAACTGAGCTATAGCTATAAAAACTTTAAGAGTGAGATAGAAGCACCGATTGCTTGGACACCGTATAGCATTGAAAGTGGCAAGACGACCCGACTTCATCGATTTCCTCTATCGCCACGTATCAGATTGGAACTGCAGGCAACGACACGATTGAAGCTCTCTGCTTCAGTACGCTATCGCAATGAAATCCTCGATGACCAAGAGTGGTACGATGGATATATCCTCAATAACTATCGCACGCTTTCGCTGGGTCTGGAGGAACTGGGAAATCGTGAAAGTGGCTATGCGAGCTTTTCGGCAAACTATCGTAATGCACTAGAGGCACTATTTGCAAGTGCATCGGTCTCTTATAATCGTTTTCGCACCAGTCATCTGAGTAGTCGTGACTTCGTGGATCGCTATATGGTTTTGCAGCCCATAGCTCGGGAGAGTAGAGGCGATAGATGGACGCTCAATGGTCGTGTGAGTAAGGGCTTTATGTGGCTAAGAAGTGTGCTGACATTCAATGCTCTCTATTCGTTGGGCAATCAGGAGCTGTTGCTACAAAAAGAGCTGACTCCGTATCGCTACGATATGCTGATATTGAGTGGTCAAATCTCTATGCGTCCTGCGACTTGGGCGACTCTGCTCTATGAGATTTCGTACAATCAGAGCGGTCAGGAAGGGGAAGGTCAGGGATTTGAGCGGAGAAATAATTACGCTCAGAGGCTAGATCTCACTTTTGTCCCGAGTAAATCGTGGCGAGTAGAACTAACAGGTAACCACTATTACAATGAGATTACTGAAAATGTGCGGAAGCACTATCTTCTGGCGGATGCTTCGTTGGTGTACTCTGCTCCAGCTGGGTGGGAGGTCAATTTGACTGCACGTAATCTATTTAACAACCGAACATATGGCTATACATCGCTTAGTGCACTGACAAGCTACACATTGGAGTACCAAATTCGTCCACTGGAACTTTTACTCGGTTTTTACTTCAGATTCTAAAACTCATATATAAACTTTGTAAGGGCAATTATTGAGAATGTTTCATAATAAACTCATTCTCGACGATTTGAATATCGCTACACAACGCAGAGGCTCGCCACCGTACAACAACTTTTTATATGCGATTTGTCTTTTCTGTATCACCATTTGTAGTAGTATGGAAAAAAGGGGGGGGCCAACCCTCATCAGCCTATGAGAGTGTGTCAAAAGTCCAAAATTGCGAGGGTACCACGCCAGCGGTAGAGGCGTAGCATGCTGCGTCTCCACATGGGGGGCACTTAATGTGTTGGTACAGAACAGTTTGGAAACATGCCATGGCTTGACTCTACATACCGTACGGTAATATGATTTGGTGTAAAATACACCAATTGCCCCTTTTGTACACACCCCCATTGCTGTGCCACCCCTTTTTCAGACTATTGACACACCGCAGGTGTGTGATCACAAACCTCAAAATGGGAATTAGCCCCTCTGGGAGACCTTCCACTTTTGTGAATAAGTAAATTATAGCTACCTTTGAGAGTATACTACTATCAATAGATGACAAGTAAAGTATCGTTGCATAAACAACTTGATGACTGATTTTGAAGAATATATCTGCCAAAGCGAACCGCATAAACGCGAGAAAGGTTATGCGTGGCAGACGGCTATTGGATTATTATAAAAAAGAGAGCAACTAAACCCTAGTTATGGAAGGACATAAAGAACAACCTAAGTTATCCATTCGCTTCTTCAACGACTGTGAAGTGCGTGCGGTGTGGGACGAGGAACAAAGCCGTTGGTGGTTCTCAGTACTTGATATTGTTGCAGCAATCAATGAGCAGGACGATTATCAAAAGACAAGGAACTATTGGAAGTATCTCAAAACGAAGTTGAAGAAGGAGAATAACGAACTGGTTAGTACCACTAACCAGTTCAAACTACAAGCTCCTGACGGGAAGCAACGTTTGACGGATATGTTGGATAGTGAGGGTGTTATCCTATTGGCAAAAGCAATACCAAATAGCAAGGCTATGTCATTCCTTGACTGGTTTACATATAGCGACAACACTATCGACGGGCAAAGCAAGAAGAAAGCTTACCAACTCTTTGAGAGTGGACTCCTTAAAACAGCAGAACCCGGCAGTATCAAGTGTCTGCAACAAATCCATGCCTATCTCTTTGGCGGATTGTACGACTTTGCAGGACAAATCCGTACTAAGAATATTTCAAAAGGAGGCTTTCCCTTTGCTAATTGTGTGCACTTACCTACTACACTGCAAGCGATAGAGCAAATGCCAGAAAATACCTTCGACGAAATCATGGACAAGTATGTCGAGATGAATGTAGCCCATCCTTTTATGGAAGGTAATGGTCGCAGCACTCGCATTTGGCTTGACCTTATGCTGAAGCGTTCTCTCAAACAGTGTGTGGATTGGAGTCAAATAGACAAAAACGAATACCTTAGTGCTATGCGCAAGAGTGTATCTGATAGTACACATATAAAGGCTTTAGTAAAGCCTACACTTACCACAAAGATTGATGACAGAGAAATGTATATGAAAGGTATTGATTATTCGTACTATTATGAACAAAATGATTGAAGCATCAAGTTCAAGTGACGACATACTTCGGAAGGTCTCCTAGAGGTTCTACCTCTGGGAGACCTTCCACTTTTGTGAATAAGTAAATTATAGCTACCTTTGGGCGAGGTATCACTTTCAAATGTATATTGCTATGAAGAGGACTTATCTATCTATCAGGTCATTATTGTCTGCCGGAGTGGCAACGCTCATCGGCTGGCTAGGATTATCAGGGTGCGACCGCTCGGATATAAACAATGGCATGTGCATGTACGGCACGCCCACAGTGAAGTACCAGTTCAAGGTCAAGGTTACCGACCAAGTAGGCAGACCAGTGGAAGGTCTCCTCGTGGGCATCCTCCAAGACGACGAGAGAGAGCACACCGATAGCGATGGACGTGCGACTATCGATGGGCGCTACAATGGTATGTACAAAGACCACGAAGTAACCTTCGTAGTCAAGGATGTCGATGGGCCAAAGAACGGCTTCGTCACCGACCTCACTCAGAAAGAGAAGATAACCACTGCCGATTTCACAAAGAGGAACATAGACTCTTGGGACAACGGCACTGTGCAGAAGAGCATCCACCTAAAAGTGGAGCGCAAGTAACGTGAAGAAGAAACGCTTCAAACGGAACCTCCTCACGATAGGGGCACTAGGCGTACTTAGTCTTACCGGCTGCAAGACAGTGCAGAAGACCAAGACCCCTCCGCCCGAGCAACCAGTGCTACCGGAGCAAGATTCCATCCGTCCGCCCTATGGCGAAATTATCCTCATGTACGGCACGCCCTACCGTGAGTATGAGACAAAAGATGCCGTCCCTCACGAACCTACGACCACTCCTAAACCAGATAAGTAAATGTCTCTGCTCTTCCGTCGCAATAAACCCTCCCTTACCCCCTCCCTCAGACAAAGGCTCGCACTAGAAGCTCATCGTATCCTGAGGGACGATAACATCCGCACCCACCAGATGACTACCCTCTTCTGGGAGTGCACCCTCAGGTGCAATCTTCACTGCGCCCACTGTGGAAGCGATTGCAGGGTACAGAGCGGAGTAGAGGAGCTATCGGCAGACCAATTTATCCAGATCATAGACGACCTCACCCCACATGTACAGCCCCACCAATTGCTCATCATCTTCACAGGTGGCGAAGCACTTGTGCGGAAAGATATTGAGGAAGTAGGGCTTGCGCTCTATCGCCGGGGCTACCCTTGGGGCATAGTGACCAATGGAATGTTGCTCGACGAAAAGAGGCTCGAGAGCTTACGACAAGCCGGCATCCATACTGCCACTATTAGTCTGGACGGACTAGAAGAGGCGCACAACGCCATGCGGGGGCACCCCCTCAGCTACGCAAGAGCATGGCATGCCATACAGCTCCTGAGCCAAGTGGATGATATTCTATGGGATGTCGTTACCTGTGTAAACCCCATGAACTTCGACTCCCTCTCTACCCTTCGTCAGCAATTGATAGACCAAGGGGTGAAGCGCTGGCGACTCTTCTCCATCTTCCCTGTAGGCAGAGCTGCGGAGCACAGAGAGCTTCAGCTATCCGACCGACAGCACTACGACCTCATGAACTTTATCTGCGAGACCAACGAAGAGGGCAAGATACAAGCCCAGTATGGTTGCGAAGGCTACCTCGGCAGCTTCGAAGGGCGAGTGAGGCAACAGTTTTACCACTGCCGCGCAGGTATCAATGTCGCCTCTATCCTCTGCGATGGCTCTATCAGTGCCTGCCCCAGCATACGCTACGACTACAAGCAGGGCAATATCCACCACGACAACCTTTGGGAGGTGTGGGAAAATAGATTCGAGAAGTACCGCAATCGCTCTTGGGCAAAGATAGGCGCCTGTGCCCAGTGCAAAGACTGGAAGTACTGCCTAGGCAATGGCATGCACCTCCACGACGACGAAGGCAAACTCCTTGTATGCCATCTTGAGCGTCTCAAGGCAGGGGCACATTACTGAAGCACGATCATCTATAAGCATAAGTAAGGGGCGACACCGTTTTGGTATCGCCCCTTGCTATTATGTATAACCCTTCGAATTACTTGCGAGCACCTAGCTCCCTATCCATAATCATATAGCCAGCATTGCTACTCACTAGCTTGAGTCGGTCGAGGATACCAGAAGTAGTTGCCTCCTCCTCTACTTGCTCATTGACATACTTACGGAAGAAGTTCTCGGTAGCGTAGTCCTTCTGCTCGATAGCCATAGCTACAATATCATTGATACGCTCCGATACCTTGCACTCGTGCTTGTAAGCGAGGTTGAAGTAATCCACTAGCGTCTCCAGCTTAACATCATTCATCTTGATATCCTTAAGCTCTGGCCTCTCACCGCGCTCTAGCACATAGCGTAGCATCTCCTCGGCGTGTGCCATCTCCTCGTGGAACTGAGCTGCAAACCAGTGTGCGAAGCCAGTCCAAGCCTGAGTCTCCAGCTCAATCGCCATCTTCCTATAGATAAATGCAGACTCGTACTCAAAATTGATCTGCTCGTTGATTGCCTTCAATAATTCCTTCTTAATCATATCATTCAAACTCTAAATCGTTAAACTTTTTCTATTCTCAAAGGTACGATTCTTTTACGAATTCCGCCAGAGAACAACGGCTAAATAAACATAAAATCTAACAATACCAACACACTGCGAGGACAAAGTCCAAAGCCTACAACCATTCAGACCACATCTGCCACGTCCTTACCATATATATCCACAACCATTCGCTCACCCCCCACATCACGACTAGCCTGCGGAGGAAAATTTATTCCAAGAGAATCTATTTCCCGACAAAAGACCCTCTCCCCACAAGGGGAAAACAAATCACTCCAGAGTCGTGCTTAAAACTGGGATAAGGTGACAAAGCAAATTGCCGTTATTCTCTATGATGGTAAAGTCAAAGGTGCTATTTTGGAGCTTAGGTAACCATACTTTTTGCTCAGGTGGAAGTGTTACAATTGATGGATAGCGATTAAGCGTATCTCGCCTGTTCTCTATGCTTTTCAATTGAACGTCCAAGTCTTCTGTCTCAAGATGGGGAGTCAAAGGAATAGGCTCTTCAATATTGGTCAATACCTTGCCGTTGGCATAGCTTATATAAGCAGTTGTGCTAGGCTCTGAAAGATCGTAAAAGGTAATGGTGCCTGAATAGACCTGCTTGTAGGGCATAAAGTAGGCGATACCAAATAAGACCATCAAGACTGCAAATAGGATGATGGTGCCGTATCTGACAAGTGCGGGAGGGATTTGTCCCACAATGCTCCGCATCTTTTCGCTTCTCAGTTCGTAGCTCTTTTCTTGTTTCTCCATATCAGTTACCCAGCTCTAGTTGGTTCTTCACGAGTTCATAGTACTTGCCTCGGCTGGCAGTAAGACTCTCATGGTTGCCTACTTCTACAATCTTTCCTTTGTCAAGTACGACGATTTGGTCGGCATTTCTGACAGTAGATAGACGGTGAGCCACCACCACTACAGTTTTACCCTTGTAGAAGTCTTCTAGCTTCTCTGTGATAGCTCGCTCGTTATTGGCATCAAGAGCATTGGTGGCTTCATCTAAGAATACAAATGTAGGGTCTTTATAAACCATTCTGGCAATCAATATTCGCTGTCTTTGCCCTTGGCTAATACCCTGACCATCTTGCCCAATCATTGTATTGTAAGCCAGCGGAAGACTTTCTATATGGTCTGCAATGTTAGCCGTACGAGCAGCAGCCCGTATCCGCTCTATGTCTGGAGTGTCGTCACTTATGGCGATATTCCGAGCGATGGTGTCACTAAAGAGATATCCCTCT
>NZ_JADRGN010000055.1:0-10984 GCF_018206105.1 Porphyromonas levii | reverse complement strand
CACTAGCCCGTTGTCGAAAAATGGGGAGTACTATAGAGATTTCTTCTAATATGGATGATGCATTGAAACAACTAAGCAACTTTTCTCCTATGCAAGAACAATTCTCAAGCATTGAGTGTGAATTTATAGAAGAATTTAAAGAGTATATATAAATTACTCAAAATATATTTTACAAAGTCTTTATGGATTACACAGAGGTTTATAAAGCAATAAAAGCTAAAGCACTTATCTCGGGAGCAAGTATAGAGCAACTTGAATCCAAAGAAACTTTATACTATGATGAGTCTGGAAATGTAAAGCATCTTATTCTTAAAGGTGGTTCTCTCAACGCAGAGTCTGACACTGTATTTGTATTGGGAGGAGTTCAAGCTGAAAATACAATCTCTCTAAAAGATTTGAGATTGAGACTTGGAAAACAGTCAACTACAGAATTAAAAGCAAACAGAGACTTAAAGGGTGATTTTATTGCAATTCTTAGGAAAGACAATTTTCGTCAAATCTTAGAATTGATAGAAGAAAAAGAATGGCATATTCATTTCTGTGCTGTTCATATTCTATACTATGGATTTGTGGATATTGTGGATTCTATTAAGGGTACGGAAATAAGTCCTTGGGAATTTAAAGCAGAATTATATCAGGTTTTGAGGAAAGATTGCGTAAAAACAATCAATCATTTCAAAATGTATAATTACCCAAATATTAAAGAAGAACAGAAGGAAGTTTTTCTTGATGGCATAATAAACATGATGGATGAACGCAATACTGAATTAGCCTCAAAAAGTCTAATTAACCCTTTGCTCGTGTTATTGAAAGCATTAGCTGACAAAGCTAAGAGCCAACAAGAACTCCCATTCATTCAAGAAGAAGTAACTAATGTATGGGTAAAACCCTTTATTCAGTTTTATATACAGGAAATTATACAGTTTCATAAAAAAGAACTGAAATTTGACGAAGAGAGGCAGGTACAGAAGGAACTCGAAATAGATACCATAGAAATAGACGGTAAACTTTTAGCCAATTATAGTTTTATTGATTCCAAGACAGACGCAATGGTACAAGTAAGTGATTATGTAGTTTCGATAATAAGAAAGTACATAATATTTCTTGATAGAACAGAGCCAGAGGTTGAAACTGATATTAAATCATTTGATGAGATACAGATGAGAAACTTCAATCTTTTGAATTCCATTTTAAATGATTCATTAGATTACAACCCTTTGTATTTGAATTTTACTGTCTGTTTGCACACCTACAGAAAGTTTATGAAGTATATAAATGAATATGGTAATATTCATTAAGGATTAGTTATATTTTATACTATAGTTAAAATATGAAAGAATTCTTTGAAGCATATAAGAGATACATAATAAAGCATCCTAACAAGTTAGAGTATAAACCTACAAGTAATACCAAATATGATTCTAGAAAATTACTTGAAATTACAGAAAAACTAGACAACAACATTCCATGCTCTGAAGAAGACGAGAAAGCTATCATAGACTTTGTAAAAATTTCTGATTACATATATGACTTGTATGCACAATTATATAAACACATACACGACAACTTTCGTCATTTGAACCTAAAAGGTTGTGATATTGCAGAGTATATTGTTGCAGGATTGAATCGAGAATATAAAGCCATCTGGAATAAGCGCGAAGCTACTCTTAATAAAGCAGAAAAAGGTTCGTATTTCCTGTCGGACTTGATGAATTTCAAGCTACAATCTCCAATACCAGAAGTAGGTTTGATTGATGCTCGTGCTTGTTTGGAAAGTGCAACTGATACATGTAGTTTGCTGCTAAATTATCTGAGATATTTTCTTGATAAAGAACTAACACATGAAGATTTCAAACCTGAAGAGTTCGCAGGAAGAGTATGCGACTCAATGCAAATTAGTCAGATTGCTGTTGTGCTAAAGCATTCCTATGACGATATTCTATATAATGATGGCTTTGTAAAAATAGATGAAAAGAATAATCTCATCACTTTCGACTACAATAATCATGATAGACTGAAACTTCTTACTGCTGGTGATATGATGTTCACTGAGCATAGAATGCAAGTAATGAGACGTGCACAAGAAAGTAATATTAGACCTAGACTTTATAAATACATAACTATCAATCGTATAAAGAAAGTAAAGATAAATAATAGTTGCATTACATTAAATTTTGGACAAGGAGAACCAAAAGAACATAGACAAATAGTTAATGATATGCAATCTGCAATAGATGCATACTATGAGTTTCTTGTTGGTGATACTATTTTGCCGAATTTTGCAAATAGTACAATAGACGAAGTTATTTCTGTTTGGTGTGCCATACAGTATATTACATTATATGTGTCTTCTAATATTAATTACGATATATCTATTAATACTCGTGAAGACTTTTCTTCTGTACCAAGCAAAATGCTAAAAAGTGACCTTATATCATACGTTGTAAAACTTACAGGTATTAACTTTGCAAAAGTTAGGGCATCTCTAATGGCTTTAGAGGCTGACTGGACAAAGTTCAATGATATTTGGACGTCGATGTTATATCCTGTAGGAGAGTATTATCTCCTACCATTTTTTCCAATCATATATTCATCTCCTTATAATGTTATTGACCAACTTATGCAGAGAGGTGGGTTTAACCTTGAGGAAAGAGGAAAACAATTTGAAATATTTCTTTATAATCAATTGACACAGAAAAAAACGTCATTTCCCATAACCTGTATGCAAACAGGAAAGTATGGTGTTCAGGGCAATGAAGAGGAAATTGATGTTCTTATTTCTATGAAAAATGTGGTTTTAGTTGCTGATGCTAAATGTATACACTATTCCGTAGAACCTATTAATTACACAGAGGCATGGAAAAGACTAGTAGAGGGTTGTGAGCAGGCTATAAGAAAGGTGGATTTTATAAAAAACAACCCTCAGTATTTCAATAAATTAGGTGATTATTCTTCAAAGACTATAATTCCATTTGTTATAACGAATTATCCCACCTTTACAGGATTTTCGCACAAAGGTGTGTATATCATAGATTCACATAGTTTTTTAGCTTATATAACAAGTGGCATTATGACTATGAGGCAGCTTACGTTAACAATTGATCCTATCATAGGACTTAAAAAGTTTTATTATAACGAAGATCAATTCTCTAATGAATTCATTAAATATTTATCAGACAACCCTGTTAAACATGAGTTCCTAAAGCGAATCTACATCCATGATTTACCTTTGGCAATTTTACCAGAATCATGGCGCATTATTAGCAAATCTGCTCAGATAAACAATGATTCACAATTTAACATATCAAACGACACCTAATCCAGCTGATAGATAATCATCATAGAAAGTCAATGTAACGGCTTTTTGTTACTTTTGAGCCGTTTCAACTCACTGTCAAAAGTAACGAGGTGTTTTTCATCGGGGTTTCTTTGCTCCTTTCTTTCGTGAGCTCTTCTTGAACGGTTATCTGTCCCGTCCTTACTTCGGGGTGCGTGGAGAAAGCCCAATTGATTTCCTCATCGGGAAGGGTGTTGTGAACGTTTCCACCCATCACCATTCCGCAATCCTGAATGACCTTTTGCCGTGCATCCTCTCTGCTCTCGGCAACCACTTCAAACACTCCTTCGAAAATGTACTGCGTCCGTACTCTGCAAACTCTCTTTTTCATATTCTCAAAAATTAGCAATTAGTAATCTGTATTCCTTTGGCTCTCCATTGGATAACCTGCGGTGGGTAAGCCAAAAATGGTGTGCGCCATAGCCGTATGCAAAGAACTTGTCAAGTTCCGTTTCTTCTGCTATCCGCTTGACGGCAGTCCTCAGTTCCTCTTCATTGGCGGATAGGGTAATGGCATTGATTACCCTTATAAAGATATGGGGTATCTCGTCCGCCCAATTGCATACGATGCTTTCTATTTCTACTTTCATTGCTGTGATAGTTTTATGGTTTATACTTTATGCTGTTTGTCTCATTCGCTGACGGATTAGCCGTTTGTTGGCATTGACAAGGTTCACGATTTGGTCGTGGTATTCTGTGTTTTGATTGCATACACCACGACTTTGCACCACTTTAAGCGTGT
The DNA here is from genome assembly GCF_018206105.1 of Porphyromonas levii. Lineage (NCBI taxonomy): Bacteria > Pseudomonadati > Bacteroidota > Bacteroidia > Bacteroidales > Porphyromonadaceae > Porphyromonas > Porphyromonas levii. The sequence goes on along the minus strand of NZ_JADRGN010000055.1, from coordinate 6,905 downwards.
CCAAATTGACCTCAATCGTTTCTATCCGTCTGCCCTCAATGGTAGCCGAAAAGATAAGCGAGTTCTCTCTGAGATAGTAGGCATTGTCGAATACGCAATGGTGCATTGCCACTCCTTCTTCTAAATATTCTCGCACGCTCTCCAAAACGTGGACTTGGATTGTGCCGTCCGTGAAACGGATACCGAAGAACTTGGATTTGAGTTCGTGGAAACGCTTTTCGTCCTCCATTGCTTTTTTGCGTCTCTTCTCCTTTTCTTCCTTTTCCCATTGTTTGCGGAATTCGTTTTGTCTTAGGTCGTGTTCCCTATGCAGATTGATGGGACAAACATACTTTGGGCTGTGTATGTCCTTGCCCAATCTGCGGAGCATATCCACGTAGTCGCACCAAATCGAAATATCCTCTATGATATAGCCGTTGCGGACTGCTATTTTATAAGATTGCCAACAAGCGTCAAATGTTCTCGAATTATTAAGGAAGTATTTCAGATGCTCGATTCTGCCTGCTTTCATCAATGTTTCCGCACGGCTGTCGGACAATAGGGCTGGAATAAGAATGGTTGGTACAATGCCGTGAAAATCATTCTTAAATCCATTCCTGCGGAGTGTGTCCGTAGCCTTGAATTTGGGATATATCTGCGAGTACGATATATGGCGGTAGGCTTCGTTATCATTGCGTATTGCCATTGGCGAACAGAAAGAAAAGGTGTCAATGTATCTGCCCAACACTCTCTGAACGGCAATAATCGTCTTTCGTCCTTGTGCGTTCCACCAATACTGACCGATTTCAATGGTGTATGATGATGCTTTGCAACCTTTCTCCATTTCTGCGGAAAGGAGGAACATTCTTAGTACTTGATATTCTCCACAAGCGGTAAGTATCGTAAAGTATTGCTTCTGCCTTATCTTACGTCCAAAAGTCGTTCGGACTTGCAACTTTGCCCTGCAATGAGGGCAAGTGCAATGTTCGGTTGGGTTCTCCATTGTCCAACTATGTCCACAATTCATACAAGTGGTACGACCTTTGGGCAAGCGGTAGGCGAAGTGGTCTATACACTCTCTAAATGCCCACTTACATTGTGTCTTGGTTATTTGGCGTAGGTTCTTGCTCTCTGCAAGTACAGCTTTCTCAAACTTGTTTCTCGGTTTCATAATCTGTCCTCCTTGTTTTATTCGTTGCGAAATACATAGCCGTCCTTATACCAAAAGTCCGTGTCAAAAGGTCTTCGGCATATTTGGAGAAGTCAAAGTAATTCAATGCAAAATCGGATAAATCATTCTCCATATTCACAAGTTCTTCCGCAAAATCCTCCCTGCTTGAATAACTGCCGATGTAGTAGGATCGGAAAGACTTTACAAGGCTGTAAGCGTCTTGTGTGAGTTGGGTATTGTTTCCTTCCATCCATATCCAAAAGGCTTCTTTCTCCGTGTCGTTTAGTCTGTCCAACTCGTCCCGAAGTTCAAAGAAGGTTTCATTCAAATGCCCTTCGTCTATCAGACAATCGGGAATTTCCTCCCACGCTTGGAACATATATTCGGGTTCTTCCTCGTCCTCGTGTATCTCTGCACAACGCTCCATAAAGTCGTCCAAATCGTAGAAGTCTGAAAGTTCCACCCATTCGCCCTGCAATGAGCCGTTGTTATACTTGGCATAAGTGCCTACATAGATACGTGCTTCGTTCAAATCCTTTGCTTCCATTTTCTTTTGTTGTTTAAGGGTTAAAACTCGAATAATGAAGGTTGGGATATCTGCTGTTCCACCTGCTTTTCCGTTTTTGGTTTCTTGGCGGTCAGTTTGCGGTATTCTTCCGCTTGGTATCGCTCGATAGCCTTTTTCCGTGCTTCTGCTTTTTCCTCCTCTGTAAGTTCGATAGTATGGTTTACCACGACTTGGCAGTTGATGGACTTGCCCACCTCGATGTTATCCTCGTCGTAATAATGCACGGCAAGGGAATATACCTCCTCATCGGACAGACCTGCACACCCCATTCTTTGGATTTCCGTCAAGATGTAGGTAATGCACTCGTCTATGTTCTTGCTCTCTTTGCGGAAATTCTCCGCAAAGAGTTCATCGTATGATGCTCTCGTTTCCAAATAGTTTTGGATAACGTCCTTGAAATGCTCTGTACCTTTCATTGTCTTATATAGTTAGATGGTTGCTAAAATGATTTCTTGGATATGAATGGGTTCGACCTCTGAAAAGAGATAGGAGAAAAATTCCTTTCTGTCCTTTCGTTTGAGTTCCTTGAATAGTTCCCCAAAAGCGGAGATATTTCCGTTGAGGTAAACCGATACCATATACTCGAAGATATTGTCCACCTCATAGTATCTGCATTGCTGTGCGATAGTTTTGCTTCTTCTTTTCATATATCTGTCTGTTTTAAGAAATGAGTAACCAAAGTATTGCCCCGATAATGAGGGCATAAGTCAGAATGTACACTGCGATAGCCAAAGCGATGGTAAGGAGTAGCCGAATGAGGAGTTTTCCCACACATATCCCTGCCAGCCAAAGCCAGACGCTTCCGTCCCAAAGGAGAGAGCCTGCGAGTGCAAGTGTCACCCAAATTGCTATTTTGTATCTCAGTTTCATCTTGTCTGATTTTTTGATTTTATGCGGATTCCAGAGGTGAGGGGGGTGAGTTTCCATTTTTCATTTTCTCTGTCCTCGTGTTTCCGACATTTTTTTTATGCGTCTTTCCGTCGGGTCGGTCGTTTTCGTTTCAGGGGCGTAAAAAGGTAGGGCTTAGGACAAACAAGGTTTACGGCGAGAATACTACCTGCAATGAAATGGAAGTGTGGAGATTATCGCCGTAACGGCTTGCCGCCTCGACCTTTTTTGTCCGTGAAAGCCCGGAACTACCTTTGCCGCTGCCAACGAACAACCGATCCCGATGCGAATACATAGGGCAGAATGTGGAGAGGAACACCGCAGAGGACAGAGCGAAAAAAATGAAAGGCAGTCTTCACAAGTAAGACTGCTACAATAATGAGTAATAAGACGAAAAATAGACTCAGCTATCTGAATAAAGAGCCGTCAAAAAAGAAAAACGGAGAAAGTTTCGTCTTTCTCCGTAGATAATATTACCTTTGTAATAGGTTATTCGAGTTATGCAAAGCGTTGTATATCATTGCAGAAGATGGGTCGCTAAATCATTACCTACTGCATTTCATAACTCATAAGTCTGTTCATAGCCAATTACTTAGACCTAAATGATAGATTTTTACTTGATAAGTTCTACTCATTACTTCAAAAGAAAGTGAAATCATTTATATGACAAAGCTGGATTTACTTTACTCAAAAATGGAACGTAAAAAACAAAGCGTATCACTTGTAAAGTCTGTGAGAGGTCTTTGGATACTCTTATTGGCGGGAATAACTATGGGGGTCGGTCCAAGTGCCTTTGCTCAATTCCAAATCACTGGACGACTACTCTTTGGCTCCGACTCTACTTCTGTCGCTGGTGCGTCGGTCTCCCTCTATGAGGGTGATCGATTGGCAGAGGGGACGATAAGCAAGGAAGACGGAAAATTTGTACTCCATCGGGGTACTCGCCAATCGACACAAGTAAGCATCAGTATGCTTGGTTGTGCACCTATGGTGATTTCGATAAAAGGTGCTAGTAAATCATTAGACTTGGGCAACCTATATCTAGACGACACACATCAATTAGACGAAATCGTCGTAACCGCCCAAAGGGAGAATGTACAGAGGATATTAGTTTTCCCCAAAAAACATGAGCTTGTCGCTAGTCCCGATGTGCTGAGCTTGCTTAGGAATATGGGTCTTAGAGGACTAAGCATTAGTCCAATGTCACAGACGGCATTGGTGTATGGCAAGGCGGTACAGTGGCAAGTGAATGGTGTCCCAAAGTCGCGTGAGGAAATCTTGAATATTATCCCAGAGAAGATTTTGCGTATTGAGTACTCCGATATGCCAGGTGCGAGGTATCTAGACAAAGGGATCGGTGAAGTGGTCAATATCGTACTAAAGGAGCAGAATGATGGGGGCTCCTTCAGGGTATCTGCTCAGCCAGCACTGACGACGGGTTATTTCAATGGCAATACAGGCTTTAGCTACAATATCGGCAAGCATGCCCTCACACTGGGCTACAACCTTTCGTATAGAAATTATAAGAGTAGGCTGGTAGAGCTCGATGAGCGCTTTATCGGCAAAGGAGAGGAAGTGCATAGGGTGAAGATGCCAGTGGCTAGCCCATTTGGCTATAGCGACCACAACCTCAGTCTCTCTTATCTGTATCAGATGACCCCCAACAGACAGTTTTCGGCCACTTTTAGCGGGAAGCTTTTGGACACTCACTCCATAGAGCAATCCCATGTAATAGAGACCCATAAGGCAGATTACTTTAGGACCGATTACTCTAAGGGTAGGTCTGTGGCTCCAACGCTCGACCTATACTTCTCCAATCTGTTTGATAATGGTGGTAAGCTCGAACTTAATGTCGTGGGGACCTATAGGCAGGGCAAATATGAGTCTAGTGTCTCTGACAAGATGGGTGGAGCAGTGAAGCAAGAATATACCAATCCAGTAGAGAGCCATCGTAAAGCTCTGATTAGCGAGGTGTATTATACTCAGCAGTTTAGACCCTCTCTAGTCTTCACTACGGGTGTGCAAAACCATCTTGGACACTCGGAGAATACCTACTTCTCGCCAAGCAAATTTACAGATGTCTTGAGCGAAAATAATAATTATCTGTATGCTCAATTGTCGGGCTCAGCAAATAAGTTTCAGTACTCTGTGGGTACAGGGGTAAAAGCGTATTGGGTCAAAAGCTCTACCAACCAGAAGAGCTATTACAAAAATCTGAGTACCTTGACCCTGATGTACTCCTTGAGTAATAAAGCACACCTCCGCTTGGCAAGCTCCTATATGCCTAGTTTGCCTAGTTTGAGCCAGCTCTCAGAGGTGTCTCAGCGCTACGATGACTATTTAGTACATAGCGGTAACCCACAGCTCTCCGCTGCCCAGTATGTATATAATAGACTGGGGCTATACTACTCCTCAGAGCATTTTGCACACGACCTAGAGGCGACTTACTACCGAATTTGGGATCCTATTCTTTATGATGTCTCCTATAATAGAGAAAAGAACTATTTCCTTTCACACGCAGTTAATGGCAGGTATAGCCAGGTGCTAGGGCTGAGCTGGAACTTAAAGATGAAGAACCTCTGGGATTTCCTGACCATTTATAGTACGGTGGGATATGATTTCCAAAACTCCGATACAGGAGTAGATAAGTTTAGCCTCAATTCGCTCTACTGGGACATCTCTGCAATACTACAATACAAGGAATGGTCGCTTGCCTATTACTATACCCAGCCGAAGAGATCGCTGTATAATAACGTCGTCTCAAGGGGTGAAAACTCATCCCAATTGACTTTGATATGGAAGCGTAATAGGCTCACCCTATATGCAGCCCTCCACTTCCCATTTACTAAGAACGGTGCAACCTACGAGTCGGAGCTCCTCTCAAGGGTCAATCCCAAGACAAGCTACGTGAGCATCTTGGATAATCGTAATATGTTTTCACTAGGCCTCTCCTGGAATATAAGCTTTGGGAAGCGACTAAAGACCAGCCAAAGAGGTCTCTACAACACCGACTCCGACAATAGCATGGTCTCTACCTCTAGTAGGTAAGTATTAATCATTAATAATTGCAATTGAGATGAAACAGAAAAATCTCTCTTAAAATTACATGCGCAGGTGATGCAAGAGATAGAATATATCAAACAGAAGGATGCGATGGATTGTGGACCAGTGTGCTTGGCTATGGTGGTTAAGCATTATGGTCGCCATCCTGACTTGGAGCAAATCCGTAAGGATTGTGCTTTAGGTAAGGAGGGGGTCTCTTTATTGGGGATTAGTAAGGCGGCAGAGAAGAGGGGGTTGCACTCGCTGGGTGGTCGCATCACTTTTGAGACGCTAGCAAATGAAGCCCCACTTCCCTGCATCGCTCACTGGAATCAGAATCATTTTATAGTTGTTTATAAGGTCAAGAGACTTCGTAAGGGTAATTATAGGGTCTATGTCGCAGATCCAGGAAAAGGATTGTTCACTTACACCAAAGAGGAGTTTTGCGAGCATTGGATTAGTACCAAGACTAATGGCGAAGAGAAAGGTATAGTCCTACTCTTAGAGCCGACAGATGAGTTTTACAGCCAAGAAGTGACTGATGGCGGAAAGTTCGAGAAAGGTAATCGGCTGACCTTCCTTTGGAGCTATGTCAAGAAGTATCGTAGGTACTTTGGGCAAATTATACTAGGCCTATTGCTGGGTTCGCTGATACAGCTTGTTTTCCCATTCCTTACTCAGGCTATAGTCGATACTGGTATAGGTGGGCGAGATATCGGTTTTATTTGGCTGGTGCTATTGGCTCAGCTGATGTTGCTCTTTAGCCGTACGGCGATTAGCTTTATCCGCTCCAAGTTGCTACTTCACATTTCTACTCGTATCAATATTTCCCTCATCAGTGACTTCTTCATCAAGCTGATGAAGCTACCGATGAAGTTCTTTGACACTAAGCTATTGGGTGACCTATTACAGAGAATTGAAGATCATAGGAGGGTGGAGCAGTTTTTGACCTCCAATAGCCTTAGCCTGCTCTTCTCCTTCTTCACCTTCGTCATCTTTAGTATCGTGCTGGCCTATTATAGCTGGCTGATATTTGGAGTATTCGCCATCGGCACTCTGCTCTATGCTGGGTGGATTACTCTATTCCTCAAGAAGCGGAGAGCCCTTGACTACAAGTACTTTGAGCAAGCAGGTCGCAATCGTAATGTCACCTATCAGCTCATCAATGGCATGCAGGAGATCAAGCTACAAGGGTGCGAGCAACGGAAACGCTGGGAGTGGGAGGATGTGCAGGCAGACCTCTTTAAGGTCAATCTC
>NZ_JADRGN010000054.1:0-11052 GCF_018206105.1 Porphyromonas levii | reverse complement strand
CCACAATACGCCCGTTTTGGGAGAGTTACCATCATAAAAGAAACGCTACGGCAGACGCATTAGAAATAAGACATGACCGAGATTATAAAAAGCACAAGAATCGGGGTATAACCATAGTCGTTATACCCCGAGAGAATAATAGGTATATATTTTATTTTACTGGTATCGACCTACATTTATATCAAGACTTGGCTTACTTTCGTAGTCCTCCAAGGACTTACCATTAATTGCATATGGATAACGGGCTGAATCACTATAAAACAAGACAAGATCTGGTCGATTATTTGTGAAATAATTCATATTACTTGTATCTAGTTCAAATTCAAAATAGGGATAACCACTATTGTCATACTGTACATCATCTAAAATTTTAAATTCACTTGACTTAAAATACAGTACATTGAAATTTTTATTTGATGCATAGAAGCGGTAAGAATCAGTGGGTTTGGAATACACTGGATACCAAGATGAGTACAAACTACTCTTTTTCCAGAAATGGACTCGCCCTTTCATTTGCACCCGATTAGTACTAAAATAATGTGTACTATTTGATCCACTGACCCACTCTCTGAGTTTCTTAGTAGCAGTGAATGTATAGCGAATAGTACCATCATTTGATCCAAATGTATCGTACGATGTAATTGTGAGATTATCATCGAGATTTTGGGTATTATATACAGAGAATCTGAATTTACCTGCGGAACTCAACGGCTGCAAGTTAATTCCGAATTTATCTGAAAGTTGTTCACTGCTGTATTCCTGTCCCTTGTAGTTGAAAGTAAAGGTAGACCTAGACGGAACTAATCTTGACGTTACACCATACCCATTAGGTTTTTGATAGTATAGAGTCAATACCGTTTCATCTTTCTGAGCACTACTTAAGGTTTGATCTCTATAAAATTGGGAAGACAACGTGATACGACCATATCCTTTAGTAGGGTCATTGACCTTAAAAGGTATGGTTGCCCATCCAGCAGTCTGATCACTCTCGAGCACTGTATATCTATAAAACGTTTCAAGGACTCCAGTTTCTGGATTTTTAATCAGCTCTATAGTCAGCTTATTAGCTGTCTCCTGTGGATTTACGGGCGTGATGCCTGATGCCCTAATCAAAACCTCAAAAGGAAAACTATTCTTGGAGATTAGGTCAGGTTCGTAGACCCTAAACTTGAGATTATGTATGTAATCACTACTCAAACTTCCATCCGTATTGGTAACTAATGCCGATGTTTTTTCAAATGAAGCATTGAATAGATAAGGGGCATTAATCGTAATCCTAACCTGACGAGTAATCGGAGTAGTAGCACCAGTATATCCATCCACTACTGGCTGACCATTATGTTGTCTTAGTGCTATCACTTCGACAGTATAGGTCACCTTACCATACTCTGGGATAGATTTGACATCAAATGTAAAACCTTCACCCTCTCCCTCCTTGATCTTCTTCAAAAAACCGAGATATGGATCTGTCGCATTTTCGTAGCTATAACCAGTTTCTCCATTTTCCTTAACATCCTTTGTATTCCATGAGGGATAATACTTAATGTATCGGTAGCCATCACCATTAGGGGTGACATAATTAGTCTTTACGGTATAGACACCTGGTTTGACTACGATTAAGTGGAGCGGATCCACCAAAAGATGAGAGATACCATCCGATATCTTAGAGAAGTCTTGTAGCTGGGTATCGGCAAAGACATTATTACCTGCAGGAGATTCGATAGCCTCTTGGATCGTCCCAAATCCATCAGACTTAACACTATTAATATTTACAACATAGTGTTTATTGCGAATGATCGGGAAATAGACAAGAGCACTATGTCCTATTTTACTCTGAACTAAGTCCACCTTATAGTAGCGAGTCTCACCATAAATGTTCATAACCTTATTGGTTCGTTTGCCCTTAATGATAAGATATGTACGCTTCTCAGGCTTAATGTTGTCTTTTTCAAATAAGAAATAGGGTTCTGTTTTATTGACAAAGTTTGGCGTTTCCCTATTTATCTTGAGATTATCCTCATCATTGGAGATCTTAACCCCCACAGGAGTCGTCGCATATCCTGGATTAAATGGAAATTCGTAGTGATAACCAGAAGTCTCAAATGGAGCGATAGTACCTCGATCACTGACATTACAGATCGTATAAGACTCTACCTCAAACGACTCATCCTCGGTATTATTTGCTGCTAATTGATCTGTAGAAACTGTAACTTTTGCATAGTTGCGAAGCAACTTCACTACTTTATTCTTGAATGTATTTTCATCCAATCCAAGTCTTTCAGTATCAACGATAGACCAGAGACCAAGCCCCTTGGGATCACTACCCCAAAGTTGTGTAATGGCATTGGTAAGCTTTGAATCTGTCATCAATTTTCCTGCTGCAGACCCCTTAGCATAGTAATCTTGAGTAAAACCTGTCCAATCATGATTAGCGATAAAATGGATAAACCTCCGCTTAGAACTGGAGATTAAGGAGACCTTAAATTCTCTAATCTTTGTGATTCCCTCAGGTTTATGGTCAGGTAGATAGTCCGATATCTTAGAAAGATCTGTAGTGCTTCCCTTTAGCTCTGCCATCTCAGAGTAGAGAAAATTTTGATTTTCATCAAAAACCAATACTCTAAGATTATCGACATGATCGATATCGTCAATTCCTCCTGATCGCAATTGCTTCTCCTCCAAGATCTGATCGTTAACTCTGATCGTAGCTGTAAATCGCTCTCCCTCCTTAGCATAAGTCGGGATATCCTCCGAGTCACTTGTCATACGCTTACAAGAAGTGATCAAAAGTGTAGCCACTAATACCGAGCCAAGTAGAGGCAAATATAAAAATCGAAACATAGACTTTATACTTCTTTTTTCTTTAAAATCATTCATACCTTCACACCTCCGAGTACATTACTTCTTGTCATCATGCATGTAGGTATCAAATACACAGCGCACTGGAGCTCCTGTTGGACTTACCAATACATTTTCAGTCATCTTAAAAGCAACATCTGATTCGGCAGTCCAATACATATCCCCAAACATCAAACTCTTAGTTACCGAATTTGGGTCATCCTGGATCCCATCTATTAGCTTAACTTCCTCTAAGGTTGGAACTCGCCAGCTCCCCTTGTATTTAAATGTTTTCTTAACTGTTCTTGTCTTCCAGATAGGATATCCACCTGTATTGTAACCAGAAACATAATGCTCCTCATATTCACCATCACGCCCATACTCTCCCTCAAAGTATAGATGACACCTTTCTTCGGCATTAGAATAATACCGATAAGTCGGGAGATTGTGGAAATAGACCTTCATAGTCTTATCAAACATCCTACTTGGATTGAATTGAGCATAAGGACTTCTTATAGGAAATAACGAAGTTCTGTACGGCCCATAACCTTCGTAAAAGGTGGTACTATTATTATGTATTTTCGATAACTGACGATCGTCCTTCGATGTCTGAGGTGTATCTCTATTAGTCATACCAAACTGAGATGCAATAATAAATTCGGGAGATACTAATCTATTACTTACTTGATCTCTTTTTGTGTACCCATCAGCACCGACAGGATTACCGATAAAATAATTACCACTTGGGACCTTTACTGATACTCGATTAAATACATTATTTCGCTGAGCCTCATAAAAGTTTGAATTCTGATACACTGAAGGAGCTCCATAGGTGGTGTGGAACCTAAAATCAGCAAATACATCGACAAACTCGCCATAGTCATTCTGAACCTGTGACGTTCCACCACCCAATCCAGGAGATTTCTCTCCCGTCACGAAGATCGGTGGATACTGAGTCACTAGTACTGTCTCAGTCAGTGGGGTTGTCGTGGATGCATCTCTAATTTGAACAACCTCTAGTTCAAATTTAAATGGGACATAGTTGACGGGGATAGGATGGGTCATCGTTATCGTTCCATCTTTGATATACTTATCCTCCGTCCACGTGACACTAGTTTTGTTAAACTTAGGTTTAACCTCAGGTCTAAGCAATCCCTTATTAGTAATTTCACTATCTGTCAATGCCCTTGTTTCCTCTGGATCTTCATAAAACTTGTAGTACCCATTTTCATCAAAAACAACCTTATAGTAGTCACCACGAAGGTCATAGAATTCGTAGTAGGCTTTAGTGACCTTGACAGTGACTGGCAAATCGGATAGATACTCGACAGTATACGAATCAATATTTGCCATGATTGGCTCTCTCTCTTTGACGACAAGGTAGTGCGCCTTTACTATCGATCCGTCTACCTGATCAGGGTTGGCTGGCCATGGTTGAATCGCTATATATGACTCCACATCCAAGGGAGTACCCTCATCGATGCTACCGAGTTGTTCGATCTTCGTCACGATATCATAGAGGTAGTTACGCTCCACTTTGTTGAGACGCTCAGCTGGTACATCATCCATCACCTTTCGGTAATTAATCGGGATGCGGTAATAATAATACTGTCCATCCTTATCATCTTCACGAGGATTTTGGGGAATCAATCTGATCCTAAGCATCAGGTGTGTTTCTTCTTTTGATCGAGACTCCCACTGTGACTCCGTAGCATAAAAAGGAAATGCCGCACGAAATTTACCATCACCATTTGGTGACGGATTGACTGCAAAAGTGCGCTCTGCCATCATCCTATAGCTGGTCTCTTGTATTGTCTCAGCGTTATTTTGGCGAAATCCAGCTAATAGTGACGTTGATTTCTTATACTTTACAAGCTTAATCGAGATATCATCCTTGCCATCTGCTGTCTTGACGATATTGTAGATGGTCTCAGAGCCATTTTGAAAGTCCTTGATCTTAATATCAGAGATACGCAGTCTGATCTTAGCCAATGCCCTCTTGAGCTCGATAGGAGTACTCTTCAAGTCGTACACCAATTTACCATTAGGCCAATTGATAGTAGTGACTTCCTTGTATCCATCCATCAAGAATTTTGCACGTGGCTGCTCACTCTGATTGAGATCATCGTAAGACTCTACCTTGCTACGTAATTGAGACAGAGTAGATACTCCAGAAATAATATCACCCGTTGCATTAGCTACAACTATAAGTTTTACTAATTTATTTTCTACACGAGAAATAGATGCATAAGGCACATCCAATCTTACCGTGTAAGTCCCATCAGTAGTACTCGTAGTAGTAACTCTTTTAACCCTATCATTTGCGTAACTCAGTATCAAACTATCACTTGAGTCAAAGATAAATACGGACAGCGTCTCAATCTTATTTTCATTGAGGAGTTTGGGTTTATAGATATCTTTGTACTTATCGCCATCTTCTATTCCTACTCCACGCAAGATTTCCCCATTATCTGTCGAACGAAGAGGTATGTTACGAGTCGTATCTCCAGTTGCCACTGTAAGTGCCAATAGGATCGAATTTCCATTTGGATCATCAGTCCTATGAGTCAAACCATCTTCTATGTCTTTTGTACACGAAGATAGTATGAGCAGTGACAGACCAAAGAATATAATACTAAAAATTCTCTTCATTGCTATTGAGATAGGATTTATAACATGATCAATCATTATAAGACAATTTACTGTATAGCTCTCTGAACCTGTTTAATTTGCCATTTCTTAGATACACCATCATCGATAAATCGATTGTCAGGTACCATTATACCATTGAGTTCCTTAAAGCCAAGGTATAACTCTTTATTCTCTACCGTTATATAAAACTGAGTAAACCGTGGAGAGTCCTCAAACGGTCTGCGAGGCTTAATTGTAAATGTATGCCACGTACCATCACCAGACACAATACCTTCTTCCACAATACCAGTTGCATCTCCCATAAGTTCGAAGTCTGCGCCATTGGTTATTGTTGCGGTCCATATCGCACCCTTAGGCGCATCTATCTTAAATCTAACCTGTACACTCCTCACCTCGCCAGGCTTGATGTCATCAAGAATAATTTCCTCAGAAATATCTTGCAGCAGAGAAGTTGGATTATAGCTTTTGTCATTTTCTTGTTTTATGATCTCAATATTATATTTAGGGCGCTCATATGACATCTCCGATGAAATAAGATTCCATGGCATCACCTTGAATTGGACATCAAGCTCCTTATTGTCCTCAGGAACTTTGATATTGTACATGTAATGGTGGTTGCGGATGACATTGTAATCAGCTCTCGTAGCGTCCTTGGCGAAGGTCTGGTAGCCGGTTTCCGGGCCATTAGACACCACAGGCACTCTATACGTACGACCACTCTTCATGGTAATCTGGATGTAATTGACCCCGCCTTGAGCCTGGTCGGTGGCAGTATCCCACCCCTTGATCTCAGTGGTATTGAAAAGTCGCTCCGGGACATAGAGCTTGGTCTGGATAATACCCGTAGTCGACGTAGGGGCAGTATAACTAAAAACCAGAGGGGAAGTCAAGACTTCTGGACTTGTAGGACGGGGATCCAATTCAGCAAAGGTATATTTGTTGGCCGCATTGTAATATTCCACCTTCACCACATCAGGGACACCCGCGCCAGTAACGTTGAGATCTATCTTGGCATTGGCGCGGACGAGGCGCACCTGATCTTGTATGTTGCTGGTACTTTGCCAATCATTGCCCAACGAACTAATAGGCATCAGCTGATTTGTGGTACCTACTACAGGTTTGAACGGTATTGGAGCCATCATGGTGCCATTTCCACTAATGGTTTGATTGCGATAGACACGTGCCATAGGAAAGAATGGCCCTGCCTCCGATGGTACATTGTGCAATGTATAAGGCTTGGGTGCCTTGAGATACTCCTCTAACTGAGACTTGCTCATTTGGCTGAGTCTGGTCTCATCTGAGGTTGGGTAATTGGCGATGAAGTAGAAGTCATAGGTGCCCTTCTTGAACTTCATCACGAAGAAGGCTTGGTCAGAAAATTTTTCAGCGACCTTGGTACCACTAGCTCCGGTCTCAAAGATAAATACTCCAAATCTGCTCACAAAGTCTTCCCGATCTTTTTCATCCGTATTTATCGACGGAGAAGAGCCCTGCGCACGGACACCACTGCCGGAGGCGACCTGACTCATCTGAAAGGACATATAGACATCCGTTCCAGACTCCGGCACATCGTCCTGCTTAGTACACGAGGCCAATCCCAAGAGACTAAGCAAAGCCAATCCGACAAGGAGGCGCATATATAATTCCCTTTTCCTCATTACTTATATTCTCTTGCTTGCACTTGCATCATAATCCCAGTTCTGTTTCGTAGCTATGTACCATCCAATTATTCACATAGATGGCGAAGCAGGTGTATGTACCACAATTTAAGCACTTATCCTTAATCACCAACTCCACATTAAAGTCATGGTCGCAGGCGAGATTGACATTTGGGTTATTGTTGCCCAAGAGGATCTTGCCAATCAAGTCTAATCCCTTCTCACCAAGAAACTCCTGACCGGTCTTGGTATTAACAAGAGAAATAATATTATTATAGCCGGTCTTCAAATCCATGACAGTAAAGCTGGTCTTCATACTATCGTCAGTGTATGTAGTACCAAAAGGCTTGTAATTGACTACCGCCTTCAGTGCATCTACCCCGAGAGGCATCGTGCCATCGATGTTAAGCGTCCCATTGGCAGAAGAAATAGCGACAACGAAGTCTTTAGGATCAAGTTTATCCTTTACAGACTCATGAATCTTTACAGTAACATTGATTCTATTGGTCTTCTCCAATAGATTGATAGCAGTATGCTTATATAGAGAACCGACCTCCTCAGCTGCTGGCATCACGACAATGTCCGACTCTCCCTGCCATACCTTCTTTGTCTGAGGGAGAAGGCCAAATCCCTTATCATTTTTAAGCGTGAGCATCACTTCGCTCTTGGTCGTTTTCCCTTTGGTAAACGCGCCTTTTAAGAACGTGTCATCTACTCCAGCCCATCCTATGAATGTATAGCTACCCTTGGTTAGGGGAACCAGCATCTCATAGTTTCTGTCTAAGACAACGTTATTTTCAGAAACAACGTTGTACAACTTATTATTTTCATCAAACGCAAAAAGATACACCGTCTGAGCACCCTCCGCACCCAAGAATGTAGAATCTACGGCACAAGGCGTCTTAGAGTAATACCGAACATATACCCCTTGGGGGCACTCTGATAGATCTTCGTATATAAGGTTACAACCACCGAGTAGTACTCCTAGTAGAAGTACAGTCATCATTAGCTTGTTACGTAAATTCATCACAAATAGCTTTATTATAAAAACTAATAATCGTAAATATATAAGGAGGAGGGAATACCTCTCATCAGAAGGGATATCCCCTCCTCCATTGCTAAAATATCATCTCACGATGGCTTTTCGCCATCAGCATTTCCATTGACCTTACAGATTAGAATCCAAGTTGGATAGAATAAGAGTGAACCAACCATGGTAAGACAGTTACCTCAACAGACATGTAAGTCTCGTCATTTGATAGTGGATCCTCTGGTTTGATAGGATTATCCTTTGGATCATGCCCTGGCTTATTTGGATTTGGGTCTGGATTGTTTGGATTGTTTGGATCCTCTGGCTTTGGATTTGGCACTAGTGGGTTCCAGTTCACACCGATTGACTTGAAGCCACTGATGTGTACATGATAGATGTTGTTGCGTACCACAGGAGAATTGAGCCACTTGGTAGCATCATTTTGATCTGGATTGAGCCATGCAAAGTAAAGCACCTTACCCTTAACATACCTATTAGCATTCATACCAAGTACTCCACCTGCCTTCGGATCACGAACAGACTCCATGCTCACATAGAACTTACCATTGGTACCTACATAGAAGTCAGCACCAGCCTCATAAGCTGGGACAGATTTACCATTGGAGTACTTCTTACCATTGTCAGCAAAAATCTCCTGCTTAGGCACAAAAGTACCACGTACTAAGATGTAAGCAGTGTTACCCTTACGGTAATTTGACTCCTCTCTAGTTACACCAGCCTTGTGGGTATTAGGCAACAAGAACTTTCCTGTTAGACTGTTCTCTAGCTCTTTTGTTACAGCATCCAAAGGTTTGGAGTAATCTGCGATAGTGGGAATTCTAGTCCCCATAGTACTATAATCTACCCAAAGGCTAGAATAATCATAATAGTCCGCTGCTGAATTAAATTCGCTAGCATTAGGAACAAATGTACTGCCTAGAGTTTTCCAGCTAAGATTTACATCGTCTCCTGCTTGTTTCTGAATGTATACCTGACGCTCCCCTTGCGCAATCACATAAGTAAGATTCTTAATCTCCCCAAGGATCTTACCTTGATCAGCCTTATCCTTGATCTGGAATGTCTCGCTTGCTACAGATACCATTACTCGAGCAACTGTTCTCTCGACATTGACTTTAGCCTGATTATTGATACCAGCGATAGCATCATTCTCCGTTATCCCTTTCTGAAGAGTAATAGGCTGAGATGGTTCAAAGCTAGTCATCATGATAGTCTCATTGTCTGTGCCATTCTTTTTTGCCAATACTCCACCAGCAGTCTCTGCTTCTGTTTTTGCAGCATCTGCAACAGCCTTGGCAGAAGTAAGTACCTCAATAGCCTTCTTATACTCATCAGCAAAGTTTCCAGCATTTGCTTGGTTAAGAATAGTCCTAGCCTTAGCATCAGCATTAATGAGGACATAAACCTTGACTTCTTCCCCTGCCAGCTCACCTACCTTATGAGCTTTTTTAGGAGTCAAAACAACATTGTTGCTTCCTGGTGCCTGAGTTGGCTCATTGTAGTACTCTGAGTAGGTTAGTTCGGTATACTTTTCAATAGTTTTAGAAGCGTCGGTAGGTACTACATAGATATCGACTGTCTCAATCTTGTCCTTACCAGCCCACTTCCCTACGAAGTTAGATGCAGGTGCATCCTGGTCTTGTCCATCGGCACGCAGACCGCCAGTAGGCATCTGCAGTGCCACGCTCATGTACGCCTGAGCCTTAAAGTCTGGCTCTGGCTGAGCATTTTCCTTGTTACATGCTACGAACCCAAGGGTCATCGCAAGTGCAAATGCTCCGAACGAAATAAATTTCTTCATCTCTTTTGTTTCGTTAATTGTTAAATACTATATTATATCTGCTTATTATATTGTCACTCTGATAACTCTTTGAGATTTGCCATAGCTTCAGACGATCCAAGCTCTATCGCCTTATTGAAGCAGTCAATAGCACGAGCAGTATCACCTAGCTTGGCATAAGCCACACCCAGATTATTAAGTGCTTCGGCATTATTGGAGAGCTTGCTCAGACGGTCGATAGCAGCCTGATAGTTACCGCCTTCGATATCCGCTGCACTGGCATTGATGATAGCAACCGGCTCATTGGGATAGAGACGTGCCGCAATATCAAACACCTCCTTAAACTCCTTACTCTCCGCCGAATAACTCTTAGCGACGAGATACATCTCGTTTAGACTCAAGAGCTTTGGATTGGTCTTGATAACCTCCCTTGCCTCATCCACACTAAAGGGGCGCACCTTATAGGCTATCACATACTCGGTACGACGGAGTGGTGGATAGTAGACTTTCAGGAGCTCGTTATAGGTCTTACTGTCATCGATAGCCCTTAGTTTGGCGTCACGAGCATCAGGATTGGATGTAGTTGCAATCACATCAAGCACCTGAGACTTGGTTGAAAGAGAGGACTTGCTCACCGCCTGCTCCAGTCCCTTCCAGTCTTCTCCATGACCTGCCACCTTGAACTGGCTCTTCTGTACCCCATGTGCTGAGACAAGATACTCGGCAAAAGCATTGGCTCGACGACCGGCAAGTGCACGGTTGCTCTCGAAGTTACCTTCGGGGGATGCATAGCCCTCTACTGAGAATTCTGTCACTGTCAGGTCCTTATTCTTCACCACTTCACTCACCACTTTATCTACGCGGTCAAATTCTGCAGCGTTATTCTTATAGTCACGAAGTAGTTCGTGCTTAGCCACCACGAAATTGAAGGAGGCTGTATGTCTGTCAGCACGTGCCTTGACCGGTTCCACCTCAGGGGTGATATAAGAGAGGACATAAACAGGGTCCTTCACAAACGGGGTCAGTAGCACCTTGGCATCCTCATGCACAAAGCAATCGGCACATCCATGTACCAC
>NZ_JADRGN010000053.1:0-11555 GCF_018206105.1 Porphyromonas levii | reverse complement strand
GCCAAATCGTACCTACAGGCTATTTTATTCTCTCCTTACACGCCCGTTTTGGGAGAGTTACGATAGGAGTGCTCTAATACGATATTAGGCTACGACCCGAGTTCGGGGCGTAGCCTATTATCATATTGGTATCACACCTTAGGAGAATGTTGCACGAAGTGCCATTCTCGCCGATTTGCAAGCAAATCGGCTGAGACGTTGCACGGTGGTGAAATGCAAGGCACTGAGACTGAGGCTGACGGGAGCGTACTCACGTACGTGACCGAAGCCGAATGTCGAAAGTAATGCAGTAGTTCGCCACCGTGCAACAGTCTCCTTAGAGTATTATCTTCAGTCCAGAATAGAACGACCGAGGAGTAGTAGGACCATGAATGTATCCGCTATCTCTATTGCCTGTAACATCATAATCCTTTTGGAATGAATTGAGCATATTGTGCATCCCGAGGTATAGCTGGATTATTGAGGTATTGAATACTTTGATATCGTAGCTTACCTTGGCACCTAGATCAAAGTAGTTGGGCGATACCTCTAGTCTATCCCATCGAGGTGCTTTCTTAAGCTCTGTAGTATTGGGCCTGAGCCCATTCTTTACCATATGTATGTCATTTACCTCTGCCATCTGCCCTACAGTAACTACGTGTGGCACATACATCTTCCCCGTGTAGTTGAGCGATAGGGATAGGGTGAGAGGGGTTACAGGATTGTATCTTGCCGTCAGATAACCATAGATATTTGGCGTCTTAAGCATCTGCTTAGAGGTCATTGCTACTTCACCCTCTTCCATATTGAATCCAGCAAGCGTGCTTGGACCATGATCTACTAATGTATTTACCTCTTTCGGCTCATTTGCATCTTCCTTAGCGAGGAGTGATCTATTGCCCCATTCTTGTGGCGCATCCCATAAACTGCGAGCTAGAGTTAGTCCTCCTTGTACGTTAAGTTTGTTCCAGTGTGCCTTAGCTTCGAGATTAATACCATATACCTGTGCGCCCGAACCGTTTACCCTGTCGAATACCTGGAACCCTAACTTCGGCGCATCCGTACGCTCTCTATTAGTAAATGCGCCTACTAACTTGGTATAAAATCCTTCGATAAGGAAGTTGGTTTGTACCGCACCTATAGTGAAGTACATATCTGTACTCAGGCTGAAGCTGTGGCTTTCCTCTGGTTTGAGGTTAGGGGAATTGTAGACTCTTTGAGCCTCTCCTCCTACGACGCCCACATGGAGATCCTCATCGAAGACTTGTGGAGCTCTAAATCCCTTAGCATAGCTAGCTCTGATATTAAAATATTCGGAAGGGTTGTAGCGTACTGTGGCTCTCGGGCTGATGATTGGCCTTATTCCCCCTTTACTACTCTTGATTGCGCTGTGTTCGTCCATTCGCATGCCGAGTAGGATTGTCCAGTAATCATTGCCCCATTCGGCCTGTGCTATCTGACTCGCATTGTGAATGCGCTGATCAATAGGAGGGTTGAGCGAATTACCTTTTGTATCTTTCTCCCATGCTCGGATAGGCATGATATCGTAAAGGCTATCGTATACGTATTCCACTCCTGCTAGGAACTTGATAGGCGCTATAGGCGCTGTATCCCATTCGTAGCTATATTGCAAGCCTCCTTGGAATGTCTTTCCCGTGGTATTTCCAAAGTTGGTTCCAAACTCTTTCTTAGGGATAAATCCAAGTTTCCCCACATTAGCATCCCCAATGCCTCCGTAGTAGCTGGTTCGTTTCACTACTTGCCCCGAAGCAAATACTTGCAGACGATGCAAGAGGTTAAGAGAGTTGTGGTCATACTTCAGGTTGCCACTATAGATGGTGTGGTCTGTCTGTTCGGCAACAGCTGCCACGTGTACCGGTAGGTCAAGTCTGTCTCCACCTCTGCGGTACTCTTGCAGCGTATGCAACTCACTTGTAATCCTATCGAACTCTGATAGCCTAATGAAGCCATGAGCACCAACTGATCGTCCTCTAATCATTCCTACCTCGCTAAAACCGTCGCCATTGGCATCCCAAGCGCCTCTGTCGCGA
This sequence comes from Porphyromonas levii, assembly GCF_018206105.1. Classification (NCBI taxonomy): domain Bacteria; kingdom Pseudomonadati; phylum Bacteroidota; class Bacteroidia; order Bacteroidales; family Porphyromonadaceae; genus Porphyromonas; species Porphyromonas levii. Next base: position 9,525 of record NZ_JADRGN010000053.1, on the reverse strand, counting down.
GCTTGACCAAATACAGTCCCTCCTATTCGTCCATCAGATCCGACAATGGAAGCATTGAACCCTACTGTATTGTCTGGTGTTGTCATACCAGTCATCGTGAGGTTCTCGTAGGCTTCAAATCTATTAGATACCGGCTCTTGTGTGATAATATTGATGACACCGGCAATAGCGCTCGAGCCGTAAAGGGCAGAACCTCCTCCTCTCACGATCTCTACTCTCTCTATCATATTTGCAGGGATCTGCTCCAGTCCGTAAACTCCAGCTAGAGCACTGAAGATAGGCCTACTATCTATTAGGATTTGAGAAAACCTCCCATCAAGCCCATTGATACGCACTTGATTGAAGCCACAGTTCTGACAATTGTTCTCTACTCTAATACCTGGTTGGAATGATAGCCCCTGAGCGAGGTTGGTAGCATTGTTTGTCTCAAATGCTTTGTTGTCTATCACGCTGACGAGCGTAGGTGCATACTTCCTAAGTGTTTGTTGGCGATTAGCCGAGATAACTACTTCATGGAGATTAAAGACATCCTCCTCTAGCGCTATATTTATCTCTATTGTCTTGTGCTCCACTACCGTAATCGTCTGCGTTGTCTTTTGGTAGCCCACACCAGATACTTCTATCGTGTAGCTTCCTGGCTTCAGATTTCGGAGGTAGAAGTGCCCCGATGTGTCTGTGGTCGTCCCATAGGCTGAACCTTTGATGCGGACTACAACCCCAATTAAATGCTCCCCTGTAGCCTTGTCTATCACGTGTCCTACAATGTTGGCATCTGTAACTTGCGCTTCGACCCTCTGCGATGGAAGTGTTGCAGCAAAGGAGGGGACCATCACGCCCCCTCCTATTGTAAATAGCATAACCATCGCAATCGCTCTTTGGCTTAACTTCATAAATGTTTTGAATATGTTGTAATTTGTGACTTGATTGCGATAGCAAAGATACAAGCTATTGACTTCTCCTACCATCCCCAATTATCGGTAAATATTACGGCTCAATTACCTACTATTGGGGAGAAGAGGGGGTGTATAGCAAAAGGAGATAGATGAACATTCATCTATCTCCTTTCCGTGACCTGGGAGGGGCTCGAACCCTCGACCCATTGATTAAGAGTCAATTGCTCTACCAACTGAGCTACCAAGTCATTCTTTCGTTGCTCGCGGGGTTACTTCCTCGTTTGCGAATGCAAAGGTAATACAATATTTTTATCCGACCAAATAATTGGGCAATTATTTTATCACCTTGTCGGGATTATTCCGAATATAGTCCCGCCACGACTTCTCTTTCTTCCCGCTCTGGATGCGGAGTGCCTCGAGATGATGGGTCATAGCTACCGCCACGGCATCGGAGGCATCATTTTTTTTCATCATAGCCGATTCAGGTATTTTTAGCATGTATTGAAGCATCGCCGCCACTTGACCTTTGCTTGCGCTACCCCGTCCCGTAATCATCTTCTTTATTGTACTTGGCGCGTACTCCGATACCGAAATGCCAGACCGCATTGCCGCCACCATTGCTGCTCCTTGGGCACGACCAAGCTTCAGTGTCGTCTGTATATTCTTTCCCATGAAGGGTGATTCTAACGCCATATCAGTAGGAGCATATCGCTCTATCAGCGCTTCCACAGCTTCTTGAATCTTTTGTAGTCGCAAGTAATGCGATTGGTATCTATCTAGCCGCAATAGCCCCATCGCCTCTAGTGTAGGCTTTCCACCTATCACCCCGAGGATGCCATACCCCATAACAATGGTGCCAGGGTCTATGCCTATGATTACTTGATCTGCCATATAGGCAAAGTTACCGATAAATAAGAGAATATTGTGCTACCTTTGTGAATAGAATAATGTATACATAATAAGGATTGTTATAAATCTTATGAACTCAAGAAATCTCACATCCCTGCTCTCTTTTGTGGTGCTGCTTGCCGCCCTCTTTGCCGGCTATAAGTTATGGACGGTCACGGAGACACCATCGCAACAAAGGTATGCGGTAATCGTATCGGTAGATGGATTCCGTGCAGAATATTTAGATCGTGCTTCTACTCCAGCGCTCGATGCGATGGCATCGGAGGGCGTGCGTGCAGTACTCTCACCTATGTATCCTAGCAATACTTTCCCGAATCATTACAGCATGGCCACCGGGCTACATCCCCAAAATCATGGCTTAGTCAATAATAGTTTTTGGGACGAGGAGCTACAGGACTACTACAAGGTAGGTGACCTAGAGCGGGTGCACAATCCCAATTTCTATCTAGGCGAACCTATTTGGAATACTGCCGAAAAGCAAGGAGTGAAGGCTGGATCGTACTTCTGGGTAGGCTCAGAAACTCCGATCCAAGGGATGCGCCCAAGTTATTGGAAGGTCTTCAATGCGGGAGAGCCCTTTGTCGCTCGTGCCGATTCGGTAATCGCTTGGCTCAAAAAGCCTGAGGCAGAGCGTCCTCACCTGATTACATGGTACCTAGAGGAGCCTGATGCTTGTGGGCATCACAATGGTACTCAAAGCCAAGAGGTGCTAGATATGGTAGCTCGTGTGGATAGCGTAATTGGCTACTTCAGGAGCAAGCTCGCCCAGCTGCCGATTGCCGATCAAGTAGACTTTATCGTGGTCTCAGATCATGGAATGGTAGATTATGACCCCAATAAAGTCGTCAATCTCATGGACTATCTCCCCCGTGATAGCTTTTCTTTTGTGGTCGAGGGGGCACCGGCTCTGCTCTATGCTAAAAACTCGGAGTATGTAGATGTCGCTCTAGAGAAGTTGAAGTCTGTCCCTCATATCACTGCTTACCGTACAGCAGAGGTGTCCGAGCGATTTCACTTCAATAAGGGGAAGCGCCTTGGAGATATCGTGATCATGCCAGATTTGGGTGCCAGTGTATTTTTTAGCGAAGCACCAAAGCTGAGCAAAGTTGCTGGTCATGGCTTCGACAATCAGTTACCTGAGATGCAAGCGATTTTCTTTGCCGTGGGCGACTCCTTTGCTAAGGGCAGAGAGGTAGGGAGGGTGCCCAATATTACCATCTATCCGCTCTTGTGCCGTCTGCTAGGGCTTACGCCTGCTCCTAATGACGCTTCCGAGACCGACGTTGACAAACTCCTTGGTAAGTAGCTTGGTGAGAAGTACTAACTGGAACTAATAAGCGCCACTTTACAGTTGCCATAGGGATGTAAAGTGGCGCTTAATAGATTTAATGGCTTATTTTTCTTCGCGGTATGAAACATCGATGAGTTTGGCTTTCATCTCTGTGGAGGGCGTGAAGCGAATCTTAAGCCCTTCGATATTTCGATGCGTGAATTCCTCTAGGTTTTCGGTAGAGGAGCTACGGATATCTAGTGAAAAAGTACCGAGACCCTCAAGGTGAACGCTTTTGCCTAATAGCATCTCCTTCAGCATTTCGGAAGAGATAGCTTCCAGCAACCCTAGTACATCGGCTCGGGTGAAAGAGGTCTTTTCGCTAATCTGCCCAGCCAATTGTCTCGTGGTAGTCTTGCCATGTTTGACCATGTTGGCAGAGTACACCACCTTCTTCCCACTCTTATTAGGAATCTGCGTCTTACGCTCTACTACTTTGAATTTTACTTGTGCCATATTTGCTTGATATTGATTGGTTAATTCTACTCACTAGCAAAGATAAATTTATTCCTAGAGATAAACAAATTTATTCCTAGAAATAAATATTTTTATTTGTACAGATAAATATATTTTTTCCTAGGAATAAATTTCCCTACTTCCGCGAGCCAAAACGGGTGCTTGCGCTAGGCGCGTTTGGGGCTCGCACAACCTTATATGAGGTCATAATAGGTGGTGCGAGCCCCTCATGTATCTATTGAAGATGATCGTCTATATATAAAGTCCAAAAGGACAGTATAATAGGTGTGCGTTGTTTGCGTTTAATAGTCGAAGGCACTACCGCCTAGGAACTCTCGGAGGAGGGAGTTGAGCGGCGTGGACTCGAAGGGGAGCGACTCGAAGAGGTTGAGGAACTCTAGCAATCGGCTAGCAGTAGGATAGGCTGGACTCGTCTCTTGTACCTCGTTGAGGGCTTCTACGGCTTGGCTCTTGAGGGCTGCAAGTTCGTAGAGCATGCCACTATTAAACATTATGTCGGCATTCTCCTGGTAAGGGAAAATCCACTTCTCCTCCCCTCTGCGTACATCCGTCCAGCGCATGATGGTTTCCTCGGCAGAGGTGCCACGGAATTTCATATCGCGCACCATGCGTCGAATCAATCTGTTGTCACTTGTAGAGATCCAGTTGTGGCTATCTATAGAGAGCGGAGTGAGTGCAGAGACATAGATGCGGTAGATGGCTTCGTCTGGAATCCCTTGCAGGAGCTCAGGGTTGAGTGCGTGTATCCCCTCCATTATAAGTATGCCATGGTTTTCCAGTTTCATCTGGCTACCGCTGCGGTACTCTCGTTCGCCCTTCACGAAATTATAGGTAGGTATCTGTACTTCTTCTCCTGCCATAAGTAGCTCTATATCGCTTCGGAGCTTGGGGAGATCGATGGCGTAGAGGCTCTCGTAGTCGTAGTTGCCAAACTCGTCTAAGGGCGTATCTACTCGATTGATATAATAATCGTCGAGCGAGATGGCATAGGGCCATATGAGATTGGCGATTAGCTGTGTAGAGAGACGCTTAGCAGTTGTTGTTTTGCCTGAGGAGGAAGGTCCGGAGAGGAGCACTACTCGGAGACCTTGGTCGTATCGAGAGGCAATCTCGGAGGCGATAGAGGCTATCTCTTTTTCCTGGAGGGCTTCGGAGAGGGTAATGATTTGATTGGAGCGCCCTTCTCGGATAGCTTGGTTGAGCGGTGCTACATCCTCTACCCCTATGAGCTTGAGTAGGGCGAGGTGATCTTTGAATACTCCGAATTGCTTAGGCTGTCGTACCCTGTCGTAGAGCTGCTCTGGATCTCGGTGATTGGGCATGCGTAGTAGGAAGCCATCCCGTTGTTTATCGAGACCGAAGTCCCATATCATCCCAGTGGAAGGGAGTAGAGGTTCAAATGTGTAATCTCGGTAACCGTCCATCTCTACAAGGCGTACGTAGTGCTCTCCCTTGTGGGTCAGGAGATCTGCTGTGGTATGCCTGCCTTGTTGTTGGAAGTATTCTATGGCATCATTACTCCTTATATATGTAGTGTCGATTGGGAGGTCGGCGCTAATGATCTCGCGCATACGGCGTGATAGTTGCTCTAGCATCTCGGTGGTAGGATGTGTCTCGCGGCTCCCGATAATGCCATAATACCCATTGGATAGCGCATGCTCAATCACCACCGGAGGGAATCCCAAATCAGCAGCTGCTTTGTATAAAATGAATGCAACCGTACTGGTGTAGGTGCGGCGCCCATTGGGCGTCTCGTATCCTACGAAAGAGAGCTGACATGGACGGTGAAGCGGATGAGAGAGAGGGGTAGGTTTGTTATTGACCAATGCGAGCATGGGTAATCCCTTGGGGCTGCCCTCAAGGGTGCCGACATGCTCTTGGAAGATATCGAATGGCGTGATACCAATAGGGTAATAGAGGTCTACTTCACTGCCTTCTAGTCTGATATTTATTTCTTTTGTAGTATACATTAATCAATTATTTAATTATTTGAATATTATTGCTATATTTGCAAAGATACAGATTTGGTAATAAACCATTGTGCTTGTTGGTGTATATGCGAAGAGGAGAAAAAGCCATTGAGAGGGGGATTATGCTTGTGGCGCCTGTGTTGCTGTGTTCATGTGGAAGCGTGAAGACGGAAGATGGAGCGCCTAAGCGATACAATATTTTGATCATAGAAGCTGATGACCATACGCAGCAGATGCTCAGTGCCTATGATAGTAGGTATGTGCAAACACCTAATATGGATAGGATAGCTGAGGGTGGGGTACGGTTCGATAATAGTTTTGTGGCGAATAGTATCTCTGGACCGAGTCGAGCCTGTCTCCTAACGGGTAAGCATAGTCATGCCAATGGCTTTACGAGTAACGAGCGAAGTAGTTTTGATGGTCGCCAGCAAACGTTCCCTAAGCTCCTACAGAAAGCAGGCTACCAGACGGCTATCATAGGCAAGTGGCACCTGCATACCTTGCCAACAGGATTTGATTACTGGGAGATACTGCCTGGTCAGGGAGAGTGCTACAACCCCACCTTTATCAATATGCAAAATGATACGGTGCGCTTCGAAGTGTGGAGGAATTGGAGCAGAATATAGATCTTGCGCCTACTATTCTAGACCTAGCCGGTGTGGAGGTACCAAGCGATATGCATGGGCGTTCTCTCTTGCCTTTGCTTAAGGGCGCAGAGCAATTGGGGGGCGTGACGCTCTTTACTACCATTACTATGAGTATCCAGCTGAGCACATGGCGATGAGACACTATGGGGTGAGGACGGATAGGTGCAAGCTGATGCACTTCTATCATGATAGGGATTTCTGGGAGCTGTATGACCTAGAAAAAGGATCCGCATGAGCTGGTCAATGAGTATGACAACCCTGAGTATGCTAGGGTAAACGGGGAACTAATGACTCAGCTAATCAAGCTTCAGACACAGTATGGCGATACTACGGCACTTCGACTCAATGCTAAGAGACTGGAGGAGTAATATTATATATTAATGAATAAAATAGATCAACAACTTATGATGAAAAGAATTGTGCTCTTGATGTCTGTATTGGCTCTAGTGCTAAGTGCTTGTGGAACCACTGCAACACTAGAGAAGGGGGCAGCGGCAGTCCCCGAGGTGATTATGACGAAAGTGCCAGTGCGCCCTGAGGGACAGCATCACATGGTAAACTTTGCAGCACCGAAGATGGATAAGGTGCGTATCGGTGTGATAGGGCTCGGTATGCGTGGCCCTGGTGCAGTGGAGCGTTTTTGCTTTATCCCTGGTGCTGAAGTAGTGGCGCTTTGTGATATTCACCAAGACCGGGTGGAGAAGTCCAATAAGATTCTAGAGAAGAATGGCAAGCCTAAGGCAGCGGAGTATTTCGGAAGTGAGGACGCTTGGAAGCAACTTGTGGAGCGTGATGATCTTGACCTTATATATATTGTGACAGACTGGCGCAACCATGTGCCTATGGCTCTCTATGCTATGGAGCAGGGTAAGCATGTGGCTGTTGAAGTACCTGCAGCACATTCTCTGGAGGATATTTGGGCGCTTATCAATACGGCTGAGCGTACACAGAAGCACTGTATGATGCTGGAGAACTGTGTGTATGACTTCTATGAGCTTACGATACTTAATATGGTCCAGAAGGGCTTGCTAGGTGAGATTGTCTATGCTGAGGGAGGATACATCCATCAGTTGGAGGAATTCTGGAATTATTATGAGGGTGACTGGCGCATGACTTTCAATAAGCAAGTGAGCGGCGATGTGTATGCGACACATGGGATGGGACCAGCAGCGCAGGTGATGAATCTGCACCGCGGTGATAAGATGAACTATCTCGTCTCTATGGATGCCGCGCCTGTGAGCATCCCAGAGTGGCTGAAGAAAAACCGTAATGAGGTGGTGACCGACTTTCAAAACGGACAGCACACGCTCACCCTTATTCGTACCGAGAAGGGGAAAACGATTGAGATGCACCACGATGTGGCTACTCCACGCCCTTATAGCCGACAATACAATGTGGCAGGGACAAAAGGGTATGCCTCTAAGTACCCTATGCCTCTTCTTGCACTTAAGTCAGAGTCTATTGATAATGGTGTGGCACCAGATCATGAGAATCTAAATTCGCACTCTTGGTTGCCCAAAGAGGTGCAGGAGAAGTTGCTAGTGCAGAATAAGCATCGTATTCATACGGAGCTAGAGGGGAAGGCGAAGCAGGTAGGAGGTCACGGAGGCATGGACTTTATAATGGATTACCGCCTTATCTACTGTCTAATCAATGGGCTGCCTCTAGATATGGACGTGTATGATATGGCAGAGTGGAGCTGTATTTCTCCATTGTCTAGACTTTCTATTGAGCATAACTCCGCGCCTGTAGCAGTGCCAGACTTCACAAGAGGGTATTGGAATCTAGTCGATGGTTATCACCATGCTTTCGTAGACTGATTTACCGTCTTCTAGAGCCTATTTATACATGTACTGATAGGTTTTCTTTGGCTTAAAGTCGGTAAAAGAATAAAAAAATGACTGGATAGTGTGGTTTTTCAATAGTTATTGCTATCTTTGTCGCATAAAGTCTGAGAATGGCTGATGTGTCGATATGATATAAAGGCTAGTTTTCGGGTCTCTGGTACTATTTAGTATTTGAGATAAGATTGATGTTGAATAATAATAATTAATTGATTGTACAATTAGAGAGTTTTTTTATGAAGACAAAGTTTATCGCACTTGCTCTTGCAGGTGTATTCGCACTAAGCGCTTCTGCACAGGAGGTTAAGACTTCTTCAAATTTCGCAGATCAGCCAGCTAAGAATGTAGCTTTCCTACCTAATAGCGGCAACTGGTTCATCACTCTTCAGGGTGGTGTAGACTACGCTTTCGGTTGGGGTCTATTCAAGAGCACTCCTAAGACTGATGCTAAGTTCATGGATCGTATGAACTACACTGCAGGTCTAGGTATTGGTAAGTGGCACAACCCTTACTTCGGTACTCGTCTGATGATTGACTGGAATTGGCTAACTAATCCATACCAGGCTCCTGTTAACAAGAAGTATCCTAAGTATCACGCTCTTAACCCTCACTTCGACTTCCTATTTGATGTTACTAACTACTTCGCTCCTTACAAGGCAGACCGTGTATTCCACTTTGTGCCATGGATCGGTGTTGGTTACCAGGCAATGATGGGTAGTGGCAAGTTCGACTTCAAGAACATTGACAACATGGTTACTGCTAATGCTGGTATCAATTTGGACTTCCAGATTGCTCCTGCTGTTACATTCACCATCGCTCCTTCTGTTGCTGCATTCCCACAGAATGACAACATCGCTGCAAACGCACAGCTCCGCGCTGGTCTTACTTTCAACATCAACCCGGGCTTCGAGGCTGTTGAGCCAATGGATTACGCTCTTGTTAATAGCCTACAGAGCGAGATCAACTCACTACGTAGCCAGAATGCTGAGCTTAGCAAGCGTCCAGTACGCTGCCCAGAGTGCCCAGAGGTTGCTGCTGTAGCTACTCAGGTTAAGAGCGAGAACGTAGTATTCTTCCGTATTGGTAGCGCTAAGGTTGACCGCAACCAGATGATCAATATCTTCAATACTGCTGAGTTTGTTAAGGCTAACAATGCTCCTGTAGTAGTTGTAGGTTATGCTGATGCACAGACTGGTACTTCAGAGTTCAACATGAAGCTCTCTGAGAAGCGTGCACGTGAGGTTGCTCGTATCCTAACTGACGAGTACGGTGTATCTTCTGATCAGATCACTATCGACTACAAGGGTGACGGTGTTCAGCCATATGCTGAGAACGCTTGGAACCGTGTAGTTATCATGACTGCAGAGAAGTAATCCAATCGGATACTAAATCAGACAGGAGGTCGTAGGCTTAGGTCTACGACCTCCTTTTTTATATGTCTATATCGCAATAATA